>NZ_BAAABL010000071.1:0-4041 GCF_039520965.1 Halarchaeum salinum | reverse complement strand
GGTCACAGTTCGCAGAGATTCGGCGCTTAGAGGTCGAGATTATCCGGCTGCCGATGTGATCGACTGAAAATGGGACGACAATGACCGAGGACACGACTGACGAGGCGGATCGCGACGTCGGGAGGGGACTCTTGGATGAGGAGATGGGGCCGAGCGGCGCGATGGCGCACCTCTACCGGGGCGAGATCCACCGGATGAAGTACTGGCGCGAACGCCTCGACAAAACCACCAACTGGGCAGTTATTGTTATGGCTGCCATTCTTACGTGGGCGTTCTCCAGTCCCAACAACCCACACTACATCATCCTCATCGGCATTGCGATGCTGGGCGTCTTTCTCACGATCGAGGCGCGACGCTACCGGGGCTACGACATCTGGCGCTCGCGCGTCCGAACCCTCCAGGAGAACGTCTGGTCGGTCGGCCTCAACCCCGAAACGGACGTCGTCGACCCAGAGTGGCGCAAGCGACTCGGCGACGACTACCGCGAACCCGCGGTCAAGATCACCGCCGAAGAGGCTATCGCACACCGCTTACGGCGGATTTACCTCCCACTCTTCGCAATCCTCCTCGTCGCGTGGCTCGTCCGTATCACCGCCTTCTCTCCCGAGTCGTGGCTCCAGACCGCAGCCATCGGGATGATTCCGGGGCTCGTCGTCATCGGTCTCGTCGCCGCGTTCTTCGTCAGCACACTCATCATCGCGTGTCGCCCTCGGACGTGGCATACGCGCGGCGAACTCCTCGACGAGCGCCTCCGAAAGGACGAGTAGGCGATCTCGGTCTTTCGACGGCACTCGACCCCCAGTCCTTATCGCGAACTCGGGCGAAACACGAACGTATGCAGGCCGTCTTCCACCACTCGAACAACGATGCCGAACTGCACGCTCGGGTCGTTAACAACGTCATGAATCTCCTCGAGGACGAAACTATCGACCTCGACGACGTCGCGCTCGTCACGAACAGCGGTGGCCTCCAACTCGTCACGACCGACTCCCCGGAGCGAGCACGAGTCGAACGCCTCCTCGAGCGCGGCGTCACAATCAAGCAGTGTCAGAACACCATCGAGGGGACGGACGTCACGGCGGCCGACCTCATCGACGGCGTCGAGCTCGTTCCGTCCGGCGTCGGAGAGCTCACACGCCTCCAAAGTGATGGGTACGCCTACCTCACACCGTAGCTCAGAGTAGCGCGGGGATGGTGTTACGGAAGATGTTGAGCGAGATGATGAAGAGGAGCGTGATGACGAACCAGTTGAAGCGCCGCTGGTCAATCTCGAGGCGCCGCAGATAGGTGCCGAGGAGGAGGCCGACGATCGTGACGACAGCGATCGTCGAGCCCAACCAGATCCGATACGTCGTCAAAAGATCGGTGAACAGCGCCATCTGAACGAGACGTACCGTGAAGATGATGCCGAGAACCATCGAGAGCCCGCCGATGTACCGTTCGGTGTCGCGCTCGAACGTGTGGAAGTACGCCGGGAGGAGCGGGCCGAGGTTCGACGCCGCGAGCAAGAATCCTTCGAGGAAGCCAGCGGTGCTGAGCGCGATCGGGTGGTGTGCTTCCTCAATAGTGACGAAGTTCTGCACGACCTGGAAGACGACGTAGGCGAGAATGATGAGGCCGATGAGGAACGGCACGATCGGCCCGGTGTTGTACTGTGCGAGGAAGTAGACACCGACGACCGAGCCGATGATCGCCAAGGCGACCAGAATCCACTCCTCACGGATGAAGGAGACGCCGGTCTTCGTCTCGCCGACTTGGAACATATTGATCATCCACGGTGGAATTGCGAGCACCACGACGGCGAGCGTCGGGTCAATGACCGAGGCGAAGATTGGCGTCGTGATTAGTGCGTAACCGAAGCCAAGCATGCCTTTGATCGCGCCGGCGACGATGGCGACGACAACGAAGAGAGCGAGTAGTTCGGTCGTCACAGTCGACTGTACACCCTTCGTGACGTTCCCCCAACCCGGGAAGAGCAGAATCGAACCGGCGAGGACAGCGAGTGTCGCGAGGGACATCATCACCTCCCGATAGTGGAAGGCACGGAGGTTCGTCAGGAACTGCTGCGGGTCAATAGTTGGTTCGCGTGTACTCATATGAATCAGAGCGATGGACTCGGATATCATGAGATAGTGGCTGTACGCCTAACCATATCGGTGAATCAGCAATTCGGGCAGTAATGCACGACGTGACGCCGGCGCTGATCAGTCCTGTCCGTGCTCAGTGAGGCCGAAACCCTGATTTCGCTGCTCCTATGGGCGTCATAGATACCTGCGAATATCGCACCTTAGCGAGCGGCGAAGCGGTACAACAACAGCGTGATGCCGACGATTCGACCAGTCAGGGGACGAGGTGTCTATTGTGCGAGGTAGCCACCATCAACACCGAGGGCCTCACCAGTAACGAAGGACGCGTCGTCGTCACAGAGCCAGAGGACAGCGCTCGCGACCTCCTCGGGTGTGCCGAGACGGTTCATCGCGTGCTTATTTGCGATTTGTTCGCGGAGCTCGGAGCCCTCTTCCATACCGCCCTCGCGGAGGAGTGGCGTGTCGATAAAACCGGGACAGACGGCGTTCACGCGGACACCCGTCTCGCCGTTCTCGAGGGCAGCAGTCTTCGTCAGTCCGAGGACACCATGTTTCGCGGCGACGTATCCGGAGGAGGTTGCGAAGCCGACCTGCCCGAGGATTGAGGAGTTGTTAACCACGACACCACCGGCGTCCTGTTGTTTCATCTGCGCGATCTCCGCCTGCATACACTTAAAAACGCCGACGAGATTCACGTCGATGACGCTCTCCCAGCTCTCGGCGTCGTACTCCTCAACCGTCGCACTGTCACCGCCGATACCGGCATTGTTGAACGCATAGTCAAGGGATCCATACTCCTCAACGGCGGCTTCAACCATCGCCTCGGTCTCCGCGGCGTCAGTGACGTCCGTCTCCACGAATAATGCATCGCCACCGTCGGCTTCGATGTCGGCGATGGTCCCCTCGCCTCCCTTGACGTCGACATCCGCGACGACGACGCGTGCTCCTTCCGCAGCGAATTCAAGAGCGGTCTCTCGACCGATCCCAGATCCACCACCCGTCACGAGCGCCACAGAGTTATTAGCGACCATACTACAGAATCTATCGCGTGATGTGAAAAATATCGGGGGCAGTTCTCATACCCCACGATCGGGAGTTGACTGATGACGCGAAGCCAAGCTGATACTGCTACGCTCCGAGTGCTACACTGTGGCTGAGAACGTGGTATAGAGGGTTAGGATGTGGTGAGCCGGCACCACGTGCTGGATGCGTTACTGCGGAGGCGGCAGACGGCAGCGAGAACGACGGCGCCGCTCACGAGGAACGCGGCTCCGAAGATGAGCACCGTGCTCACGGTGTTGAGGGCCGCGATGCCGTAGATGTTCCCCAGTTTGTTTGTCGCGACGGCAAGACTGCCGGCGAGCAACATTGCGGCGAAGTAGCCCTTGATCTCGTCCTCGTCGACGAGGTTCGTGGCGCCCGCACCGATGCGGGCGCCGAGTGCGCTTCCAACGAGCAGGAACGCGACAACGGGCAGGGCGACCGCTCCGGACTGCGCGTAGGTGAACGCGCCGAAGGCGCCGGAAATCGTGATTTGGAGGATGTCTGTCCCGACGGCAATGGCTGCCGGGATGCCGAGCCCGTACATCATGGCGGGCATCAGGAGGAACCCGCCGCCGACACCGAGGAAGCCCGAGAGGACGCCGATAACGAGACCGATTGCCGCGACGATCACGCCGGAGACGCGGACGTCTCCACGGAAGGTGACCATCGGCGGAATTTCGATTGCTTGGACGCGTTCGGCAAGGTCAAGGCTGGCCCCGCTCTCGTCGTCGCTCTCGTCCGTCCAGGCGTCGCGGAGCGTGAACAAGCCGACGAGTGCGAGTAGGCCGACGTACGAGACGTTGATAACGAGGTCGGCCATGCCGGTCGCCTCAAGGAAGAATCAGTCGATCACATCGGGTTAGAGGAAGTGTCTGCTTTGGGAGGATATGCAACAACCCGAAGCAGACAG
>NZ_BAAABL010000070.1:0-3710 GCF_039520965.1 Halarchaeum salinum | reverse complement strand
CTCAAGAAACTTCAGACCTGGGCGGAGGGATACGAACTGCACTCCTGAGACTTATGGGTAAGAGACAGGTCTTCAGGTGCGGGAGGAGGCAGAGGCGTGGGCGGACGCACAACCGAACCAGCCTCACCCCTCGGAGACGGACAACGAAGAACGATCCAGTGGGGGCCGCGCCGCCCGGCAATCGTCGGATCACTGATGCGGGCAGCTGGCCGCAACTATCAGCCAGGGGACGTCGTCTGGACGGTTGATCCGTTCACGAGCGGTGCGCACGTCTCCCGAATGGGCGGATGACGTGCAGATTCGCTTAGCGAAGCCGGCGAAGATCCCACGGCACGGAGTTCTCTGTTTGGCCAACTGTGGGGGCTGTCACCGAAGTGCGATATACGGCCCGAGACTGAGTAGGAGGACCGCGAGCACTCGGGTGAGGGTTTCAGCGTCGATGGATTGCGCGATCTTCCAGCCAGCGACGACGCCGACGAGTTCGGGGATGCCGATCGCGATGGCGAGTGGCCACGAGACTGCGCCTTGCGCGAGGTAGCCGGCCGTCGCGAAGGCAGCGACGAATACCGATTGGACTTGCGCGACGCCGACTGCGATCAGCATCGGGACACCGATCGCCACCAAGAGTGGAACCGCGAGAACCGGCCCACCGACACCGAGGAGCCCACCCGAGATACCGACAAACGCCCCAATACCGGCGACACCGAGCGTTCCGCGGGGCGTCATCACGTCGTAGTTGTTCCCGGCCGTTCCGTATCGCGTCCGGTAGAAGACGAGGACGCCGGTCAGCGAAACGAACACGCCCAGCAGCAGACTGAACGTCGATTCGTCGATGAGCGCGTTCAGATGGACGCCGACGAGTGCACCGGCGAAGCCGGTGAGGCTCAACACGAGCGCCATCCGCTTGCCGCCCCGTGAGTCGAGTTCGCCGGAGCGTCGATAGCTCTCGGCCCCGACCAGCCCCGTCGCGACGAACGTCGCACTGGCTGTGCCGACGACGACCGCTGGCGGCAGGTCGGTGAGCGCGACGAGTGCGATAGTGATGAAGATACCACCGGGGCCGACGGCGGTGATGCCGACGCCAGCGAACAGCGAGAGGACGACGAGGAGTGCGAGCGTCGTCGTGGGGAGGCCAGCGATCATCGGCTTAGAGTCCGCCTGTGAAGATCGCGTTGATGACGAATCGGCCGGCGCTCCACGCCGAGTAGATGGCGAGGAGGATGAGCGCGCTGTTAACGACGTTCAGCTTCCAGCCGTTCGTGTATTCGCCCATAATGTCACCGTCGTTGACTGCCCAGAACAAGAGGACGGCGGTAATGGGGAGACCAACGACACCGTTGTACGCGGGGAAGAGGATGATCATGTCGATGACGCTCAGCCCGAGATACTGATGGACGAGCGGTGAGAGGCTCCCAAGGGCGACCCCGCCGACGTAGAGTCCTTTGAACAGACGGGTACTGTCGGCGAACTCACCACCGAGTGCCTCGGGAATCATGTAGGCGGGTGCCCACATGATGGGGATGATGCTGTTGAACGCAGCAGTGAGTGTCCCGACAAGGAAGACGACCATCGCCCACTCGCCGAGGACGGACGCGAGCGCTCGTCCGGGTGTGAGGAACGTCTCGAGTTGCTCGTAGCCCGCCGGCCGGAGAACTGCGGCGGCGGCGATGACGATTGCGATCGTCGTGATCCCGCCGACGGCGTAGCCAATCGCGAGGTCGCGACGCATCGTGGGGATGTCCGAGCGGTCGGTCCACCCCTTCTCCTCGACGAGTCGCGACTCGAGGAAGAAGTTCGGCCAGAGGGCGGTCGTCCCGAGAATACTGACGGCGAGGGCCATCGAGCCGGTCGAGAGTCCTGTCGGAGCGAAGCCGGCAACGACGGCGGTGAGGTCCGGGCTGCTCGCCCCGGCAACGACGACGTACGTGACTAGCAGGGCAAACATCATCGCGACCATGATCTTCTCGACGGCATCGTAACTGAGGACGCCAATTACGATGGCGAGAAGCCCGGTCAGGTAGGCGAATGGCTCCCAACCGAGTGCCTGCAGGTCGAGCAGGACGACGATGCCCTTTCCGACGGCGGCGGTGAGTTCGAGCGTCCAGGCGACACAGCCAATCGAGAGGAGCACCATCACGACAGTTGCGAGTGTCGATCCGAGTTTCTCTCGAGCGAAGGCACCCAACGAATCACCGTGAATGCCGAGTCGGGCACTCATGTCCTGTGCCACGAATCCGAGGAGGACCGCGCCGACGACGGCCCACAGTAGGGTGTAGCCGAACCGGACACCGGCCGAGCTCGCGATGAATACTGACCCCGATCCGAAATAGCTCGCGACCATTACGAGCGCGAGCCCATACTGTTCGAAGAACTCCGAGATCGAGGGGGGCGATACACTGTCTATCGCATGTCTAACACTCATAGTAGGGGAAAACGATAACTGACAGTTACCGAACGAATACCTCAACGACCAGCAATCGACGCGTCACTTGGTAAAGTGCATGCGAAGGGAAACAGGTTGTGTCTCGCCTTTCAGCTGGCCATCAGTATCGAGTGTGATACTAGCACACCTTTGGCGGGCTTCTCACTGCGTGCTAGTCGGTCAACGGCCCTGCGCACGGTGGCGCGAGACTTGTCAGTCGGACGGGATGAATGCCCAATTCGGCGTCCGGTTCCTAACTTCAGGGCGAGCTGACTGCCGCCCCTCCGCCGCAACGATTGGAGGCCGCGACGGACATACCGCCACCCGATATTCTTCGCTCCAACGTAACGCGCGCCGTCCCCGAAGACTATCTCGACACACACTGAGCCACTCGTTTTACCGTTGAGGACGCGCCGACGACGTCGCACGTCTGCATGAACTGCTTTCGGCCAGCGACGAGCTACCGGACGGTGAGAGCCGAACAGGCCGTCCTACTCGCGCCCGGAGTCACGACGCGGTCGCACCGAGCGCCACGGCCACCGCAGGGATCACTAGTCCCGCGCTCTCGCATCGGGGCCTTGCGGAACCAAACCCGTCGAAATCCCCGCAAGGAAGAGTGGAAACAGCAGATTTCGGTCGATGGTGAGAGGAGCAAGACGATGGGTGGCGCAGCCGACTGCGGTGGCGGGCCGACGGCGTCGTGCGTGACGGCAGTTTCGAGTGTGTCGAGACCGCGCCCCTAATTGTCCCTAAACAGCTTCTTTGACGCCTAAAGAACCAGAATCCTGACCCGGGGGATCCTGTCACGGATGCCGACTCGATGACGCGCACCCCGATCCGCATCGACCGCGACGACCCCTTCGACGGCGACAGCATCCGCATCGAAAACCGATAGACGGCGATCGATTTTGGACGCCCAGCGGGCGCGACGACGTCCCCCGCCAAGCGCCCGCATCGCCCGCCAGCGCTATCGAGCGCCCCCAACGCACCACGTCGCCCCAGTCCGTCTCTCAACCGAATCCAGATTTCCACGTATTCTTGCGGGGATTACGCGGGGTTTGGGACTGACCTAACCCGCAGTAGAAGGCAGCGAGAAAGCGCGAGAAGTCGTGTTTGGAAATTCGGGGGCGGCGGTCTGTGTGGGAGTGAGTGCGAACGGACCGTCGCTCCGTCAGACACCCACCGGAGTCACGCGAGTAACTCGTCCAGTTCGTCGGGAGTAACCGACCCCACCCTACTTCGCTCGGCCTTGCGGCCTCGCTCGTTGAGGGTGGGGCTTTGATGTGGT
>NZ_BAAABL010000069.1:0-7415 GCF_039520965.1 Halarchaeum salinum | reverse complement strand
GCGTTGCCGGACCGAAGTCGAGGTCTTCCGTCCCCGCGACTTCGATCGTGTACTCGCCAGCGTCCTGGTCGCTCAGGTCGAGCGTCCAGGAAGCCTCACCGTCCGCATTCTTGATCGTGTCCGAGCCCTCGATGACGTCGCCGGTGATCTCCAGACCGCTGGAGTCCATCACGGCGAGTTCGAGGTCCTCGGCTTCCGCGAAGTTCCAGTCAGCGTTGATGGTGAGCGCCCCCGCGTTCGCCTCGGAGACCGACCCACCGGAGATGTCCGCACCGTTCGGGTTGTTCACTTCGAGTTCGGTGACACGCGGCGTGTTCACCGTCACGCCGGGCGCGCCGGACTCGCCAGTGTTCGTGTACTGACCCTCAGACTGGTCCTGCGGGACCGGCGGGCTCAGGATCGTCCCCTCTGCGTTCCCGGAGACACCCGTCAGCGAACTGTCGAGAGTTCCGGCGAAGGTGAGGTCCTCCTCACCCTTGTAGACGGTCGCACCGTCGAAAATGAACACTTCCGAAACACCGTCGGTCGGGGCTGCGCCCGTCCCGTCAGCGTTCCCCGCGCGGCTGTCCTCACCGCCCGTCGAATCGCCCGGCGTCGACGTCGACGTGGATCCGTCCGACGTGCTCGTCGTCGTGGTGTCCTGCGAATCGACGGTGATCGTGTTCGTGCCGATCGTCTGGGTGTTCTCGTTACTATCCGTGACCTGGCTAGTGACAGTGTAGTCACCAGCCGAGGCGAAGGTCACCGAGTAGGTGAGCTCCACGTTCGCATTCGCGGAGAGCCCGGACAGAGTAACGGTAACACCAGTCTCGTCAGCTGCTTGCACGACGGGGGAAACAGAGGAGCCGTTAGCCGTGACACTCTGAATTTCAACATCCGACGCGCTGTCAACAGACGGACTGATCGTATCGTTTATCGTGATTGTTCCACCATTACCGTCCATCGCGACGGTATCCGTGACCGTCACCGAACTGCCGGGGGAGACCGACGAATCGGAGACGGTACTAGTCCCTGTCGCAACACCTGCAGAAGCAGGCGACGCAACAGCGACTACCGACAGCACCATCAGTGCTGCCAGAAAGACCGCTCGAAGCTGTGATTTTGTTTTCGTCATTGGTTATTGAACGCCATTCGAGATGCCGATTGAATCGGCACTCTGCGTCGGGACATTACTGACCAGCTATTAAATGCTTTGTGTGTTCTGAGCGTATCAGCGTGAGTGAAGGTAGGTTCGACAACTCGAATACGGTCTCAAGCCGCAAAGCGGGCAAACAGACAGGTGACCCCCTCGGCCATACTCTTAAGCGATCATTGCTGAGTGGCTCTGCAGTAATCGTTCTCTCAATTATCTCGACAGCATTATCCATCTGAGAACGCCACCTCGCTCTCTATCACCAAAGAGAATTCGTTATCAACGAACTCGGGGAGAGCGTATATTCGACGCTGTCGACGCGAGAGCCGTCAAGAAAAAATCCGCGCGTGACGCGTAACGTGCGTCAGTCGTGGTAGTGTGTTAGGACTGCGACGCGGTGTAGGCGAGCGCGATGCTCGTGATCTGGTCGCGCGTCAGTTCCTGGTTCGTGAACGCGACCGCCGCATCGGTCAGTTCGTTGCGGTTGATCTTCCCGTCGTTGTCGTTGTCGTACTGCGCAGCCGGACTGTCCGGCTCGTAGACAGCGTCGGACGGAGCGGACGTCGCGTTCGTGATCGAGAGCCTCATCGACTGCGCGTTGACCGGGTCGCTCTGGTAGTTGAGCGAACCAGTAACCGCGTAGTCACCAGCGCTGGCCGGGTTCTGAGCGTCGTCGTAGACGATTTCCACGACGTCGCCCTGCTGAAGCTGCGTGTCACCCGTGAAGGAGAGCTGCAGCGTGTGGCCGTTGTTGGAGGTGGAGGCTTCCTGCACCATGACGCCGTCACCGGACACCATCACCGTCTGGATGTTGTCGGTGCCGACCTCGCTGACGTCCGTCGCGGATTCACCAGCCGAGTAGTCGATCTCGATGCCGTTGAGCGAGTCACCAGCGGCGTCCGCGGTGACCGGCAGCGTGACCGTGTGCGTCGACGTGGTGTTGTTCGTCGTCGGGTCAGCCGTGATCAAGGCGTTCGTGTAGCCCTGGATCGTGACGTTCGCCGACGCGTTGACGAAGGACTTGCTGTCCGTGGAGTTCTTCGAGGCGACGACCGTGTAGTCGCCGGACTCGTTGAACTGGACGGACTGCGTGCCCGTGATGGACGTCGTCTTCACGACGTCGTCGCTCGCGTTGTACACCGTCAGCGTACCCTTCACGGAGACGTCAGAGACGTCGCCGCGGTTCAGCTCGAAGGAGACGCTGTCACCCTCGTACGCGGGCAGATCGTGCGCCGTAAGCGAAAGCGCGACCTGCTGGCGCGCGTTGATGGTGTCGACGGTGACCTTGTTGCTCGTGAGGGCGTTCGTGACGTTGATGTTCACCGTGCCGGTGTTCGGCGTGAACGTGAAGTCCACGACACCGTCCGAGTCAGTGTCCTTCGGACCGGCAGTTGCGGCACCGGTTAGCGACACACTACGACCCTCAAGACCGTTGCCGTCAGCACCGCGCACGACGAAGGTCGTCGAAGTCTGCGTGTCAGGCGCGACCGATTCGGGCGCACCCGTGGTGATCTCGCCAACCGAGACGTTCATCGCCGTGACGAAGGACGGCGCCGAGGCGCTCGCCTTCGTGGCGAACTCAATACTCGCCGGGTCCTCACCGAGGACGTCCGGCGTGACCGTGATCACGGCACTCCCGTTCTCGTTCACTGACGTGGTGTTCGGGGTGCCGGAAGCACCGGAGATGTCAGCCGAGATGTTGTGCCGAGTGAGCTTCAGCGTCGCGCTCGGGATAACGTCGCCCGTGCGCGGGTCAGTGATGGTGACGTTCACTGGGCCGGTGGAGGTTGCCTCGGTGAAGCTGTCACCAGTCATATTCGTCGAGACGGCCGGAGCGACGACGCCGTAGGTGGCTTCGCCGCGCTGGCCGCTAACAGAGACAGAGACGTTGACGTCGGAGTCCGCCGAGGGAACCGTGAGGTTCGCCTCAATGGTGTCGACGTCGCTGTTATCCGTCGTGTTGATCGTCGAAACGTCAGAGACGGTGATCGGGTCACCGTCCTGCTTCGCACTAAGCGACGACGACAGGGACGTCAGGTCGCTCCCGTTGACCCGTTCGCCGTCACGCGTGACGTTGAACTGGACCGTCTGCTCCTGGCTTGCAAGGAGCTGGCCGTTCGGTGCATCGGACGTGATGTCGTAGACGTCAACGCCCGTGACCGAGATCGCGCCGGTCGCGTTCACGGTCGTCCGGTCCGGACTGCTGACGTTCAGGTCGACAGTACCGGTGTTCTCGAAGGAGACACCCTCAACAGCGTAGATGCCGTTGTTGGTGTTGATCGACCGCGTGCCCTCTGCACTACGGTCACTGCTCGTACCGAACTTCGCCTCGCCAGCGGCAGCGTCAATCGTGAGCGTGGTGAACGCCGAAGACGCTTCACTGACGTTGAACACGTCGTTTTCGGCAGTGAACGTGACGTTACGGTTGTTCTGCGGCGTGTCATCCTTCAGGATCTGCACGCTAACCGTCGAGTTGTCACCGACCTCAGCGCTGGTCGGCGTGAGGTTCTCGTAGTTGTCACCGGTGACGGTCACGTTGACCGTCTCCGTGATGTAGTCCTCCTCATCCGTCGAGTAGGCCTCAACCGTCAGCGTCGCGGTACCGGCCTCGGACGGGAAGACGGAGAAGTCGACAGTACCGTCAGGGTTGCGGGAGTCGTTGATCGTCTGGCTGTCAACGTCGATGCCCAGGCCCGTGAGGGAAACCGTCGCGTTCGCGAGCGCGTTGCCCTCTTCGGGTGCCTTGTTGTCGCTCCCGACGACGGTCGCCGAGACGGACTGGCTGGAGCCGTCAGCTGCGATCTTGGACGGGACACCCGTCACGAAGAGAGCCTGATCGGACTCCTGCGTGGCGAGTTCGGCGCTGCCCGTAAGGTCGAGCGTATCCGTCGTGTTGGCGGGCTCCTGAACCTCGTAGCCAGCGGCGGTGTCAGACTCGTTGTTCTCAAGCGTGACCGTGACTTCGGAAGTGTTCGTAGTCGGCGTCGCGTTGAACGTGACGTTACCGGTGTCGGGCTCGACGTGGAAGTAGGACGTGTTCCCACTCGGCGTCGCGGTGTTGAGCAGCGTCCCGTTCACGATGTTGTCGGAGCTGATCGAAGTACCGCTGAACGGACCGGTAACGTTCAGGTAGTTACCAGCGCTACCCGAGGTCCACTCGGTCAGCGGCGCGCCGGTGTCGCTGGCGGCCGTGGCCGTGTAGTTGTTCTCGAAGCCCTTGAGGTTCGTCTCCTCAACGGAGAGGGAGACGCTCGCGTCGGCGGAGCCGACGGAGACCGTTTCAAGAGACGTGTTCGAGGCGTTCACGATGGAGTAGTTGCCGGCGTCGGCAACCGTCACATCGGAGAACTCGAAGTTACCCTGCGAGCCAGTCGTCGAAACGCTGATGTTCGAATCGTCGCCGTTCTGGAAGTTCAGCGTAACGCCAGTCGCGGCGCTGCCCGTCGACGAGTTCATCAGCGTGCCGCTCACGGTGATGGTGTCGTTGTAGACGGGGGTTTCCGGCGTCGTGCTCAGGTCCGTGATGTAGTTGCCCTGCGTGACCGAAACGTTCGCGTATCCATCGTTATTGGAGACGTTGAGGTCGGTCGCGCTAATGTCGGGGCTCACGGCGACGGTGTAGTTCGCGGCACCAGAGCCGAACAGGCTGGTGACGGAGAAGCTATCGGAGCTCGTGCTGCCGGTCTTCTGCAGCTGGTCGCCACCGGAGAGCAGCGCGTAGTTCACGCTCGCGCCGTCAGGCACACCCGATAGCGTCACGTTCGCTGTCGTCTCCTGGCCGGCAACTACCGATGCCGGGTCCAGGGAGACGCCGTACGGATCCGTCGTCTCGATCTCGTTGTTGTCGAGGATAGACGCGATCTGGGCGTTGATGCTACTGTTCGCGTAGCCATTGATCTCTATCGCCCCAGAATAACCGGGGATCGAGCGGTTGAACTCGGACTGAGCGAGGACGCTCTCAACAGTGTTCTCCTTGATTTCGAGGTTATCGATGGAGTAGCTGTCGGTAGCTGACACGTAGATACCCGCCCCCGAGTTATCGACGGTGTTGCCCTGAATGGTGATGTTGCTGATGTCCTCGGTGGCATCAACGTAGAGCCCACCCTGGGCCGTGCCGTCCTGGTCAGCGCTCAGGTTCGTAGCGGTGAGCAGGTTATCGGCAACAACCACGTTGCTAGCGTCTGCAATCTTCAGGCTCTGCGACGCTAGGCCACTGCCATCCTCACCTTCGCTAACGATCTCGAAGCCGTGGACTTCAGCGCCGTTAGTCTTGATCAACACTGTCGCGGTGCCAGCCCTATCGGTCGTCTGCGCGGTAATCGTTGCTTGGCCGTTCACCGAACGCAGCGTCACGTCCTTGTCGACCGTGACTGCGCCCGTGTACGGGCCGCCCTCGGCGTCAACCTCAATGGTGTCTTGGGAACTCGCGTCGTTGATCGCGGACTGGAGATTGTCGAACTGGTTGCCATTATCGAGGTTCTCGATCGGGCCACCTTCGACCGTCTCCTCCTCGGAGTACGATACGCTGTCACTGCCCGTGCTAGTGCCGGAGACAGCGACCGTATATTCGTACGTACCCTTCGATGGGTTAGTTACCTTATCGGAGCTATTCCCAATAGACACTGAAATTGTGTCTCCCTCGCTCAGTCCTTGGCTACTTCCGTCCAAGGAAATCTCAAGGGTGTTACCATCATTCGTCGTGGAGACTCCATCAACAGATCCCTCGTAGGAATCATCGTTGATCTCAACAGCCGTGATCGCGCTTTGGCCAATATTGCTGAAGTCGATGGTAGAGTCTCCGTCAGTGTTGACATCGAAATCAGTCAGTGAAGAACCATCTAGGTCCGCGTCAGCAACTACGCTAACGGTATAGTTTGAATTCTCCCCTGGTGTGTTATCTTCTGGGGTAACCGTGACGTCGCTAAGTGTGCCTGCGGCGGCACCGCCGGCAAACGCAATACTTCCGCCAAAGACGGAGCCGATCATGAGCAGCGTGAGGACGAGGGCCCGTGCCTTACCTGAGTGACTACTCATGCGTCACCTCCGTGTGGTTGTGGTACGATGCTCCGCGCGCATAAGCGCGTTCGACGCGAGAACGTGTGTCGTGTATCATTGGTTTCTAGTTACAGCCTCCGCTGCACTGACAGGAGAGACAATCCACCCGATGCACATATAACTTACTGTGTCGCCAACCCACAAACGGGCGTGAGAGCGCGTGTATCGGTAGAATTAGGGCGTCGTAATTGGCAGTGTTCAGGCCCAGAAGCGGCTATACTCGGTATTTAGGGATTGAGTACTGAATCGAGAGGACTACCGAGACCGGCCGTCCCGGAACGGTAGGACGCGAGGGCGGCGACGGATGGCCGCCCCCGCGTGCTTCCCCCTGTGGTCAGTGCAGCGGAGAAGCATTCCTGTATCTCGCCGTCATTTATATATGTTTTGTGGTGGGAACGCGGCCGTCGCGGGGCCAACGGACGGGGACGAGAGAGCATGCGGCGACGGATCGAGCATCCAGGGGGAGTAGAACGCTCGACGAGCGATTCCGACGCCGCCGTCCACGACGCCCCCGGGTTCGTGGTGAAGACCGAGCCACCGTCGCCGGACGTACGATACGTCGTCGGAGTACGTATCGCGACACGGCGGCCATCAGCCACCCACGCCTGCCGTCGTGGGCTTCCTCCGCACGTCACTATGTGTCCCCCTAGAAACAGTTATCTACGGCTGGATTCCTGTAAGAATGATTGTAGATGCCCGTATCGGCGGACGGCGGTGCCGTTCGTCGCAGCCGGGTAGTGCTACGAATGCTCATGAACGCAGACGACGGTGCAGCGCTCGCGGAACCGACGCGGGAACAGTGCGGGCGGGGGCGGGCACGGATACTGGCTTTCGGGGTGGCGACGATGGCGCTGAGCCTCGTCGCCGTCGAGCCGGTGGCGGCGGCGGAGATCGGCGCGGCGTTCTGCCAGACGGAGATGGCGGCGACGATCAAGAACCTCTTCACGATCATCCAGTACGGCGGGCCGCTCGTCGGGGGCGTCACGGCGCTTGGCGCGACGGTCGCGATTCCGACCGTCCGGCGGGCGGACCTCAAAAAGGAGCTGAAGGAAGTGCGGAATCAGGGGCTCATCTGGGGTGTGATCGTCGCACCGCTCGGGACGGCGATCCTCCAGTTCGTGCTGAACGACGTCGTCTCGGGTGGCGTGAGTTGCGGCTTGTAACCGACCCCACCCTACTTCGCTCGGCCTTGCGGCCTCGCTCGTTGAGGGTGGGGCTTTGATGTGGT
>NZ_BAAABL010000068.1:0-81546 GCF_039520965.1 Halarchaeum salinum | reverse complement strand
CGTAGCTATAGGTGGAAAGTTGAGTATCACAATTCCAATACCGACGCTGTCTTGCATTCAACGCTGCAACCTATGGTGATTACAACCGACGGAATGAGGAGATGATCAAGTGGTGCGTGGATGAAGGTGTCTGTGGTACGGCGATGGAGTATAATCGCCTGATATATTCTGATCTCGAAGACGTTCAGATACACGAATGGGATATGACGCCTTCCCAGCTCAACGCGACGACACATCTCGGCTCCGTTCTGAGTATTCCGGTATACGCACCTGGTGATGAGGAGAAAAACCGTCCACTCGGTGTACTGAACATCGACAGCCGAGAGAATCTTGACGAAACCCGGTTCGATGAGATCCGGACCAAAGAGTTAAAGCGATATGCCGGTTATATTGGGACACTAGTATGAGTGGCGCTACAGAAGTTAAACCGGGAATGTACGCCGAAGATCTCCCTGAGGATGAACGCCGGCGGGAATACGCATTCTCAACGCGCGACCTCGCAGAGATTCAGCGGCGGATCGTCGGTACGCTCAGCCGCTGACGTCTTCTCTCAGCCGTTCGTATTCGGCCTAAAGCCGTTTTGAAACCCTTTTCCCGTGTCGGGCGCTTCCTCCGGCTATGACTGACGACGCTGACGGTGTGGAGGTCGACGTGGAGGACGCCGAGGCGACCGACGCTGAGGCGACCGACGCCGAGGCGGACGTGGACGACGCGGCTGACCCCGAGACGGCCGGTGAGCCCCTGGCCGAACGCGTCGCCGAATACGACGAGGAGCTCGCGGCGGCGGTCGCGGACGTCGTGGGCGATCGTAACCGCCTCGCGGAGGACGTCGAGGACTTGGAGGCCGAAGTCGAGGAGTTGGAGGAGCGCCTCCAGCGTGTGCAGGCGGACTTCCAGAACTACAAGAAGCGCGCGAAGCGCAAACAAGAAGAGACGGAGGAGCGCGCGACGGAGGATCTCGTGACGCGCCTGCTCGACGTCCGGGACAACCTGATGCGCGCGCTCACGGAGGAGGCCGGCGACGCCGACTCGCTGCGCGAGGGCGTCGAGATGACCAAGCGCGAACTCGATCGGGTCTTCGAGGACGAGGGCGTCGAGGAGATCGCGCCCGAACCAGGGACAGAAACGGACCCGCATCGCCACGAGGTGATGTTGCAGGTGTCGAGCGACGAACCCGAGGGGACGGTCGCGGAAGTGTACCGGCCGGGGTACGAGATGGGCGGGAAGGTCCTGCGCGCGGCGCAGGTGACCGTGAGCGACGGGTCGGGCGCGGCCGACGAGTGACGCGCGTCGGCAGTGACTGTTAGACGTGCTGCGCACCGGGCGCACCGGATGCACTGGTGGGCGACGGCGAGCGACGGCGAACCGCCGCGACGCCGCACGAATCGCTCGCTTACCGGTTCAACATAAAGCCAGCGCTCTGTGGTGTGTTCGAGCTCCGAGACGCCCGAATTCGCGTTCGCTGGCGGTCGTGTGAGCCGTCCACACTAGCAAGCTTTAAACCGAAACGGCGACTTATCACCTTCCAAGATGGCCAGTCAGAAGATTCTCGGTATCGACCTCGGTACCACGAACAGCGCGTTCGCGGTGATGGAGGGTGGGGAGCCCGAGATCATCGCCAACAGCGAGGGCGACCGGACGACGCCCTCGGTCGTCGCGTACGACGACGGCGAACTGCTCGTCGGGAAGCCCGCGAAGAACCAGGCGGTGCAGAACCCCGATCAGACCGTCGCCTCCATCAAGCGCCACATGGGCGAGGAGGACTACACGGTCGAACTCGGCGATGATGAGTACACGCCCGAGGAGATCAGCGCGCGCATCCTCCAGAAGATCAAGCGCGACGCCGAGGACTACCTCGGTGACGACGTCGAGAAGGCCGTCATCACGGTCCCGGCGTACTTCAACGACAAGCAGCGCCAGGCGACGAAGAACGCCGGCCAGATCGCCGGCTTCGACGTCGAGCGCATCGTCAACGAGCCCACCGCGGCCTCGATGGCGTACGGCCTCGACGAGGAGGGCGAGAACACGGTCCTCGTCTACGACCTCGGCGGCGGGACGTTCGACGTCTCCGTTCTCGAAATCGCGGAGGGTGCCTACGACGTCATCGCGACGAACGGGGACAACGACCTCGGTGGGGACGACTGGGACGAAGCCCTCATCGACTACCTCGCCGACGAGTTCGAGGACGAACACGGGATCGACCTCCGCGAGGACCGCCAGGCCCTCCAGCGTCTGAAGGACGCCGCGGAGGAGGCGAAGATCGAACTGAGTAGTAGAAAGGAGACGACCGTCAACCTCCCGTTCATCACGGCGACGGACGACGGGCCCGTCCACCTCGAACAGGACGTGATACGCGCGACGTTCGAGAAGGTCACGGCCGATCTCATCGAACGCACCGTCGGCCCGACGCAGCAGGCCCTCGACGACGCCGGCTTCGATACGAGCGACATCGACGACGTCGTCCTCGTCGGTGGCTCCACGCGGATGCCACAGGTCCAGGAGAAGGTCGAAGAGGTCGTCGGGCAGGAACCCCGGAAGTCCGTCAACCCTGACGAGGCCGTCGCACTCGGCGCGGCCGTGCAGGGTGGCGTGCTCTCCGGCGACGTCGACGACGTCGTCCTCCTCGACGTCACGCCGCTGAGCCTCGGGATCGAGGTGAAGGGCGGGCTCTTCGAGCGTCTCGTCGAGAAGAACACGACGATCCCGACCGAGGCCTCGAAGGTGTTCACCACGGCGGCGGATAACCAGCAGAGCGTCCAGATCCGCGTCTTCCAGGGCGAACGCGAGATTGCGGAGGAGAACGAACTACTGGGCGCGTTCCAGCTGACCGGTATTCCGCCCGCGCCCGCGGGCACCCCGCAGATCGAGGTTTCCTTCGAGATCGACGCGGACGGCATCGTCCACGTCTCCGCGGAGGACCAGGGGTCGGGCAACTCCGAGGACATCACGATCGAGGGCGGTGCCGGCCTCAGCGACGAAGAAGTCGAGCGGATGCAGGAGGAGGCCGAACAGCACGCCGCCGAGGACGAGGAACGCCGCGAGCGCATCGAGGCCCGTAACGAGGCCGAGACGGCGGTCCAGCGGGCCGAGACGCTTCTCGAGGAGAACGAGGAGATGGTCGACGAGGACACCCGCGAGACCATCGAGGCCGACGTTGACGACATCGAAGCGCTCCTCGAGGACGAGGACGCCGACACCGAGGAGATCCAGGACGCGACCGAGCAGCTCTCCGAGGATCTTCAGGAGATCGGCAAGCAGGCCTACCAGCAGCAGGCCGGGGCCGGCGGTGCCGGCGCGGGCGCTGGGATGGGCGGCATGGGTGACATGGGCGACATGGATCCCGAGGACGTCGATGCCGAGGACTTCGTCGATGCCGACTTCGAGGACGTTGACGAATCGCGTAGCGATTCGTCAGCCAACCAGAACGGTTCGCGTTCTGGTGACGTTGACGACGAATCTGCTGGCGACGAGTCGGACGACACGGACGAGAACTGAAGCGAACGCCTAACCGCCTCCCCACACTACCCCTTCCAACTACCCGATGAGTCAGGACTTCTACGACGCGCTCGGGGTCAGCCGTGACGCCGACGAGAGCGAGATCAAGCAGGCGTACCGCGAGAAGGTCAAGCAGTACCACCCGGACGTGAGCGACGAGCCCGACGCCGAGGAGAAGTTCAAGACGATTCAGAAGGCCAAGGACGTGCTCACGGACGAGGACAAACGCGAGGCCTACGACCGCCTCGGCCACGAGCGCTACGAGGAGGCCGAAAAGCACGGTGCCGACCCCGGCGGCGACGGCGGTATGGGTGGTGCTGGCGGTATGGGCGGCATGGGCGGTATGGGTGGTGCTGGCGGCATGGGCGGCGGTGCCGGCGGGATGAACGACATCTTCGAGCAGTTCTTCGGCGGCGGCCGCTCGCAGGACCCGAACCGCCCCCAGCAGGGCCAGGACCTCCGTACGCGTATGGAGATCGACCTCCAGGAGGCCTACGACGGCGCGACGAAGCAGCTCACCGTCACGCGCCCCGAGACCTGCCCGGAGTGCGACGGCAGCGGCCACCCCGCGGACGCGGATGTCCGCACTTGCCCGGAGTGCGACGGGCAGGGCCAGACGACGCGCGTCCAGCAGACGCCGCTCGGGCGCGTCCAGCAGCGCCAGGAGTGCCGTCGTTGCGGCGGCGAGGGGCAGATTTACAGCGAGAACTGCGGGGAGTGCAGCGGGCAGGGTACCGTTCGGCGTGAGGCGACGCTTACCGTCGAGATTCCGGCGGGGATCGCCGACGGGCAGACGCTCCGCATGGAGCGCGAGGGCGCACCCGGCGAGAACGGCGGGCCGAACGGCGACCTCCTTATCGAGGTGCGCGTCGAGTCGCATCCGGAGTTCGAGCGCGACGGCACCGACCTCGAACACCGCCACCCGATCTCGTTCCCCCAGGCCGTCTTCGGCGCGACGATCCAGGTGCCGACGCTCGACGGCGAAGTCGAGTTCGAGGTCCCAACGGGGACCCAGAGTGGCGAACGCTTCCGCCTCCGCGGGAAGGGAATGCCCCGCCTCCGCGGGCGCGGCCAGGGCGACCTCTACGTCACCGTCCAGGTCGTCACGCCCGACTCGCTCAACGAGGAGCAGCGCGAGGCCTTAGAGGCCTTCGCCGAGGCTGGCGGCGAGGAAGTCGACGTCGAACAGGGCTTCTTCGAGAAGATCAAGAACAGCTTGTAGGGCCTCGGGTCGTTCTCTACGCTTTCCCCCCGCACGTTCATCTACGGAAAGGGGATGAGTGGTCCGTATCACGTAGCCACAGCGGCGCTCGGGACTCACGACGCGACGACGCACCCGGGTACCGAAGGGAGCGCGTCGTCCGTTCGCCACTACATCCCGATCCGCCCCGTCGGAACCCGGACCATTTAATCGGGTCCGCGACGCCCACTCACGCATGAGCGACTTCTCCCGACGCGTGGAGGCCATCGACATCAGCGGCATTCGGAAGGTGTTCGAGGCGGCGAGCGAGGACGCGATCAACCTCGGGCTCGGCCAACCGGACTTCCCGACGCCGGAGCACGCTCGACAGGGCGCGATCGACGCTATCGAGGCCGGGCAGGCGGATGGCTACACCTCGAACAAGGGTACGGCGAGCCTCCGCGCGGCCATCGCGGAGAAACACGCCCGTGACAACGCGTTCACGGCGTCGCCGGAGGACGTCATCGCCACCTCGGGCGGGAGCGAGGCCCTCCACCTCGCCATCGAGGCGCACGTCGACGAGGGCGAGGAAGTGCTCTTCCCCGACCCCGGCTTCGTCTCCTACGACGCGCTGACGAAGCTTGCGGGCGGCACGCCGGTCGGCCTCCCACTGCGCGACGACCTGACGCTCGACCCCGCGACGGTCGAGGAGTACATCACGGACGACACGGCGGCGTTCGTCGTGAACTCACCCGCGAACCCGACGGGCGCGGTGTCGCCGCCCGAGGACATGCGCGAGTTCGCGCGCATCGCCGCGGAACACGACGTGCTCTGCATCAGCGACGAGGTCTACGAGCACATCGTCTTCGAGGGCGAACACCGCTCGCCGATGGCCTACGACGACGCGGGGAACGTCGTCGTCGTGAACGCCTGCTCGAAGACGTACTCGATGACGGGGTGGCGTCTCGGCTGGGTCACCGGCACGTCCGAGCGCGTCGAGCGGATGCTCCGCGTGCACCAGTACGCACAGGCCTGTGCGTCCGCGCCGGCGCAGTACGCCGCGGAGGCGGCGCTCACCGGCCCCCAGGACCCCGTCGACGAGATGGTCGCGGCGTTCGAGGAGCGTCGCGACGTCCTCCTCGACGGGCTCGAAGACATGGGCCTCGACGTGCCGACGCCGAAAGGGGCGTTCTACGCGATGCCCGAAGTCCCCGAGGGGTGGGTCGATGCGGTGCTCGATCGCGGCGTCGTCGTCGTCCCCGGCGGCGCGTTCGGTGAGCGCGGCGCGGGGTCCGCCCGCATCTCCTACGCAACAAGCATGGAGAACATAGAGGCCGCACTCGACGCGATGCGCGAGGCGACCGCCGCGCTTCGGTAGCGCGTCCGCGGGGTTTTAGCCCCACTCGGTTGAACGTTCACGTATGTCGAGTGACCCTCGTCGGATCGAGGAGAAAGCCTACGCGTACGTGACGCGCGACGGGACGGAACTCCTGGTTTTCGAGCCACCGTCCGGCGAGGACCCACAGGTTCCGAAGGGCGGCGTCGAAGCCGGTGAGGATCCGGCTGACGCCGTCCTTCGCGAACTCCGTGAGGAGACCGGCTTGGCGGACGCCACGCTGTACGCACACCTCGGAACGGACGAGTGGCCTCACCCGACGAAACCGAAGGCGTACCGTCGACACTTCTACCACGTTCGCGCCGAGTCCGCGCCGGATCGCTGGACCCACGAAGTCACGGGTGGCGGCGAGGACGACGGGCTCGTCTACACGTGCCGGTGGATCGACGTCGAAACGGCCGCTGACCTGCTCGTCCGCGAGCAGGGCGCGTATCTCGACGCTATCGAGCATGACGCCGGCGAGGCCGACATGAGTGGTTCCGGCGCTCAGAACGCCGACAGGACCTCCTCTTCGTAGAAGTCGAAGAACGCCTCCTGGTTCGACCCGACGTTGTGGACGTAGACGTGGTCGTAGCCCGCATCAACGAACGCCTGTACGGCCTCGATGTGGGCCTTGGGATCCGGGTCGGTGAGCGTGTGTCCCTCGCGGACATCCTCGCGCGTCACGTCCTCGCAGGCGTGTTCGAAGTGCGCCGGTGTCGGCAGCTCCGAACTCACGCCGCCGGGGAGTTCGCCGGTCGGCCACCAGTCGTAGACCGTCTCGACGGCCGCCTCCTCTGTTTCGGCGTAACAGACCGCGAGCTGGCCGTACGTCGGGCCGTCTCCACCGGCATCACGATACGCGTCGACGACGTCCGCCTGTGGGCCGACGCAGACGAGGCCGTCGCCGATTTCCGCGGCTGTCCGCGCGCTGTGATCGCCGTACGCCGAGACGTAGATCGGGGGTATCTCCTCGGGGAGCGTGAACAATTGAGCGTTCTCGACCGTGTAGTGCTTGCCGTCGTGGCTCACCATCTCGCCGCTCCAGAGCTCCCGGATCACCCCGATCGCTTCCTCGAGCATCTCCAGGCGGACGTGGTGGGGCGGCCACTTCTCCCCGGTGACGTGCTCGTTCAGCCGTTCGCCGGTGCCGACGCCGAAGAAGAACCGGCCGTCGAGCATCGACGCCGTCGTCGCCGTCGCCTGCGCGAGGTTCGCCGGGTGCTCGCGGATGATCGGCGCGGTGACGCCGGTCCCGACGTCGAGGTCGTCCGTCGTCTCCGAGACCGCGCCGAGCGTGCTCCACACGTACGGTGCCTCGCCCTGCTGGCGGATCCACGGGTGATAGTGGTCCGAGATCGGCGCGAAGTCGAAGCCCCGGTCTTCCGCTTCGGCGGCCAATGCTGCCAGTTCGCTCCCGCCGTGCTCCTCGCTCGACAGCGCGTAGCCGAACTCGGTCATGGGTGAGGGAACGACCGCCAACGGGTCGTGTCTTTGGGCCGCGATCCGCCGGTGCCACACGGCTTAATCCGCCCGCGGTCGTGTACTCCCGTATGGAAGTCGCGATCCTCACCGTCGGCGACGAACTGCTCGCCGGCGACACGGAGAACACGAACGCGACGTGGCTCGGTCGACAGCTTTCCGCCCGCGGCGCGTCCGTCAGGTGCGTTCTCGTCGTTCCCGACGAGCGCGAGACGATTGCCGACTACGTCTGCGAGTGGCGCGAGGCCTACGACGCCGTCATCGTCACTGGCGGGTTGGGTGGGACGCACGACGACGTGACGATGGACGCCGTCGCGGACGCCGCCGGCGTCAACCTCCACGTCCCCGACGAGGCCCGCGAAGCCGTCGAACGTGCCGCGCGCGCCTATCGGGACGCCAACCCCGAGGAGGCAGAGCGCTTCGAACTCGACCTCGACGTCGAGGCATGGGCGACCGTCCCTGAGGGTGCACGCGTCATCCCGAACGAACCCGGCCTCTCGCCCGGTGCGAAGGTCGGCGACGCTGACGACGGCGGCGCGATCTACGTCTTCCCCGGCGTCCCCGACGAGGTCCACGCGATGTTCGACCTCGTCGCCGAGGACTTCGGCGGGGACGTCGTCTCCGAGATCACGTACACGAGCGCGCCCGAGGGAGCGCTCGGTCCGGACCTCGAGGCGATCCGCGACGGCTACGATGTCGCCGTCGGCAGCTATCCCTCTGGCGAGGGGCCGAACCGCCTGAAAGTCACGGGTGAGGATCCCGACGAGGTCGCCGACGCGCTCGCCGCGCTGGAGGAGCGCGTCGAACAGCCATCGGGCTGACCGGGCGGTACACGCGTCGGTGCGGGTGTTGGTACGGGAAAAGATTGAATATCCTCTACCAGAAAGTATATCACTGGGGATCGCACCATGCCCGTCCCAACGTATCCGAGCGACGAGCCGGATCGTCGCGGTGGTGCCCCCGACCTGGACGACCTCGTCGGGCGCATCATCCGCGGGAACGACGAGCGCGCGGACGCCCCGCCCGACAGCCGGCCCGTAGCGGGACGGGTCGGCCCACACGTTGGAGACAGTCGGGTCGCCCTTTCGTGTGTCGTTATTTCGCGGTGCTGACGATCTTGATGACGTCACCTTCTTCTAGTTCGTAATCCTCCGCGACCTCGCGTGAGGTGCGGGCGTTCACGGCGTGGAGGTAGCCGTCGCCGATGTCCGAGTGGACGGCATACGCGAGGTCCGTCGGCGTCGAGCCCCGCGGGAGCAAGAAGGCGTCGGGGAGGACGTTGCCCGTCCCGTCCGTCCACTTCGCGGCGTCCTGGACGGGGTACGCCGTGAGGTGATCGAGGAGATCGTACACCGCGTCGTTCAGCGCCGTCTGCACGCCCGTACCGCCGTACTCGGCCATCGTGTCGCGCAACTCTGAGAGGAGCGTGGCCTGCTCCTCGGGGAGGTCGCCCGTCACGTCGAAGGACTCGTCACCGGGGTCGTAGTCGATAGCCCCCGCCTCCGCGCCGCGACGGAGCGCAAGTTCGCCCTGCGCGGTCGCGGGAATCACCGGCTTGTCGAGGTCGAGGAGGCGTTCGACGTACTCGTCGGGCGCAACGTCGATCTTGTTCGCGACGACGACGATGGGCTTCGTCCGCTGCCGGATGTCGCGTGCGAGCGCCTCCCGATCGTCGTCCGTCCACTGGATCGGGTCCTCGGGGTAGTCGAGGTCGCGGAGCGCGGCCATCACGTCGTACTCCGTCGCGCCGAACCCCGTCAGCAGGTCCGTGACGGCCTCCTCGATGTCGAAGCCGGGACTGCGTGATTGGCGCTCGACGGACTCCCAGTTGCGGTTCACGATGCTCGCCAGCCAGAGGTCCATCTCTTCCTCCACGAAGTCGATGTCAGTGAGGGGATCGTGCGTCCCGACCTCGACGGGTTCGCCCTCCGCGTTCGTCCCGCCGGAGGCGTCCACGACGTTCAGGATGGCGTCCGCGTTCGTCAGCTCGTCGAGGAACTGGTTGCCGAGCCCGCGTCCCTCGTGCGCGCCCGGGACGAGCCCCGCGACGTCGAGCAGTTCGACGGGGACGTAGCGCGTGCCGTCGCGGCAGTGCTCGTTCCCGCAGCGCTCTTCGAGATCCGTGCAGGGGCACGTCGTTCGGACGTGCGTGACGCCGCGGTTCGCGTCGATCGTCGTGAAGGGGTAGTTCGCCATCTGGACCTCCGCCATCGTCGCCGCCGTGTAGAAGGTGGACTTGCCGGCGTTGGGCTTGCCGGCGAGCGCCAGGGAGAGCATACCCTAGGGTACGCGACGACGCGAAAGGTCGTTTCGCTTCACCCCTCCACGATCTCGATCGGGGTCCCGTCCGGGTCGCGCACGAAGAGAATCGTCGTCCCGCTCTCCGTGGTGCGCGGGCCCGGCGCGATCGTCTCCACGTCGTCCGGGAGCGAGTCGTGGAACGCCTCGATGTCGGGCACGGAGAGCCCGAGGTGCATCGCGCCGGTGTCGTTCACCATTCCGCCACGGACGTCGTCGCCCGCCGGGTCGTACTCGACGAGCTCGACGCGCGCCCCGCCCGCATCGAGATGCGCGAAGTCCGCGCTCGCCCCCTCAACGCCGACGCCCTCCGCGAACGCCTCGCCACCCACCGCGAACTCCGTGAGGACGTCGAGACCGAGGACATCGCGGTAGAAGGCCAGCGAGTCGTCGAGATCCGAGACCGTGATGCCGTAGTGATGCGCCGCGAGGTCGGTGTCGTCGCTCATGTCTCGGGGTCACGCCGCCGCCCGCAAATAGCTACCCCACTCCGCTCGTGCGTCCGTCCGCTCTGGAGGAACGGACTACTTGCGGCTTCGCCGCTCGTTTATCCATCCGCGCCATGGGCGCGGATCACTCACGGGTCGCATCGCTCCCCGCTCGTGTGTCCGTCCGCACCTGCGGTGCGGACTACTCGCGGCTTCGCCGCTCGTTTATCTATCCGCGCCATGGGCGCGGATCACTCCGGATCCCGGCGTGGCTCTCGATCCAGCGTCATCTCGCCGCGCGCCCGGATGCCCCCATCGATGTCCGCGTCCGGGTGGACGATCACGTTCTCCCCGGAGACGTCGCCGAGGATCAGCGCGTCCTCGCGGACGTAGACGTCGCCGCCGCGCGTCGTCACGTCGCCGTGGACCTTCGTCCCGACGCCGACGACGATGTCGCCCTGCGCGCGGAGGCTCCCAAAGAGATTCGAGTCCGCGCCGACCTCGATTTCCGTCGCACGGACGTTGCCGTGGAGGCGGCACTCGGCACCGATCTCGGCGGGTGCCGAGGCGCGCCACGCGTCGTCGCTGACGTGCGCCCCGCGCGGGATCGTGATCGGCGGGGCATCGGCGTCGCTACTGAGTTCGTCGATGAGCTCCTCGGCTTCCGCCTCCTCGCCGAGGCGCAGCAGTTGGGCGAGGTAGGCCATAAAGAAGACGACGGTCGGCATCGGATTGCGGATGACGATCCAGCCGTTGGCCTCGAAGCCCTCCTCGATGTCGACGTCGTCGCCGATGTCGAGGTCGCCCCCGACGACGAGCTGGCCCGCGATATGGACGCGCTCGCCGAGATAGGCGTCGCCGCCCGCGAGGACGTTGCCCTCGACGTCGCTCCACATGTCGAGGCGAACGTCCGCCTCGGCTTCGATGTCGCCGCCGAATCGCGCGCGCTCGCCGGCGATGACGTTCCGCCCTCGGACGCCGAACTCGACGGTGCTCTGCCCGCCGACGAGGACGTCCCCCTCGTTCACGAGATCGTGCTCCTCGACTGTCGTTCCGTCGGGGAGCCGCAACCGGTCGAGTGGGTCCGAACCGAACACGCCCCTACGGAGCCACCCCACTGGCATAAAGGACTCGTCGGACGCCCCGCCGACGCGCCCCTTTTACCCCTCCGGGTCCGAGCGTTCGGTATGACCACGCTCTCCTTCGACGAGGACGGCGTCGACGTCGTCTACGAGGGGACCGAGTTCCGCCTCGAACGCGACCTCGTCGAGCAGGCCACAGAGAAGGATTACTTCGCCGTCACTGACCACGAGATCCTCCGGCTGGTCGAGGACGACCCATCCCTCTCCGGGGAAGCCCGACAGATCGGCGACATCGTCGACGCGCAGTAGGCTCGTCCCTTTTTCGACGCCGCGAGCGGCGAACGCCGCGGAGCGGACGCGCGGTGACTCAACAAAAGACGACGGAAACAACCGAGGAGCGCCGCGAGCGACGTGCGGAGCCGGAAACGGCCGGGAGGAGGCGAAGTCGACGAGAGACGCCTTCAGGCGAACGTCCGCGAGATGTCCGGTTCGTCGTCGTGGTCGAGCTTTTCGAGGGCGTTGCGGAAGTCGCTCATCGTCACCTCGGTGCGGTCGTCGCGGATGGCGTACATGCCGGCCTCGGTGGTGACGGCTTTCACGTCCGCGCCGGAGAGCTCCTCGCTCTCGCGCGCGAGCGTCGCGAAGTCGACGTCGTCGGCGAGATTCATCCCGCGGGTGTGGATCTCGAAGATCTTCGTCCGACCGACCTCGTCGGGTTTGGGCACCTCGATGAGGCGGTCGAAGCGGCCCGGGCGGAGGATGGCGCGATCGAGCATGTCGAAGCGGTTGGTGGCGGCGATGATGCGGATGTCACCGCGCTCGTCGAAGCCGTCCATCTCGGAGAGGAGTTGCATCATCGTCCGCTGGACCTCCGCGTCACCCGACGTCTTCGAGTCCGTGCGCTTCGAGGCGATCGCGTCGATCTCGTCGATGAAGACGACGGCGGGCTCGTGGTCCCGTGCGACCTGGAAGAGGTCACGCACGAGCTTCGCGCCCTCGCCGATGAACTTGTGGACGAGCTCGCTACCGGCCATCTTGATGAAGGTGGCGTCGGTCTGGGCGGCGACGGCCTTCGCCATCATCGTCTTCCCGGTGCCCGGCGGGCCGTAGAGGAGGACGCCGCTTGGCGGCTGGATGCCGACGTTGTCGAAGAGGTCGGGGTTCTCCATCGGGAGCTCGACCGTCTCACGAACCTCGCGGAGCTGGTCTTCGAGGCCGCCGATGTCCTCGTAGCCGACCGAGGGCGACTCCTCGACCTGCATGACCTGCGCGCGGACGTCGGCCTCGTCGTTCAGCCGTTTGACGATCGAGAGGCTGTTGTTGACGGCGACGCGCGCGCCGGGTTCGAGGTCCTCGCGGAGCTCCTCGGTGACCTCGGTAAGCGCCTCCTGGTTGTTCCCGTGCTGTTTGATGATCGCGCCGCGGTCGTTCATCTCCTGGACCGTGGCGACGAACAGCGGGGACTGTTTGAGCTTCTTGTTCTCGTGGGTGAGGCGTTCGAGCTTCTGCTGGTACTTGTTGTTCTCGGCGTTCGCGTCGAGGAGCTCGTCGCGCATCTCCTCGTTTTGCTCCTCGAGGACGTCGAGTCGCTCCCGGAGGGCCTCGATCTTCTCCTGTTGAGGCTCCCCCTCCTCGTACGGGAGTTCGACGTCGTCGACGGTGTCACTCATGGCTCATCGCTAGGGCGTTAGTTCATAAGAGGCTTCGGGTGGGGCCCCCATACCGCCACGTTTGGCCACCGCCTAATGCGTAATAGTAATTAGAAGGAAGAAAAAGTATTATCTCTGTGTATCCCATAGCCCAAGTATGAACGCGATTCGGACGGCCGACGAGGCCGCGATCGAGCAGTTGCAGGACCTCCCGCCGAGCGCGAAACTCGTCGCGAAGGTGCTGGAGTACGAGGAGACCCTCACCCAGAGTGAGCTCGCCGAAGAGACGCTGCTCCCGCCACGAACCGTCCGATACGCGCTGACACGCCTCGAGGAGGCCGACGTCGTCGACTCCCGATTCTCCTTTACGGACGCGCGTAAGCGTCTCTACACGCTCGCTGTCTCGACGTAGGGCGACGCTGCATACTTACGACCGAGCGCGCAACGGTGGGGTATGACGAAGGTCATCCACACGGGGGACACCCATCTCGGGTACCGCCAGTATCACTCCCCCGAACGCCGGCAGGACTTCCTCGATGCCTTCCGGCAGGTCATCGAGGACGCGATCGCGGCCGACGTCGACGCCGTCGTCCACGCCGGTGACCTCTACCACGACCGGACGCCCGGTCTCGAGGACCTCATGGGCACCATCGAAGTCCTCCGCCCGCTCGCCGACGCCGACATCCCCTTCCTCGCCGTCGTCGGCAACCACGAGGGGACCCGCCACGCCCAGTGGCTCGATCTCTTCGAGACGCTCGGGCTCGCCGAACGCCTCGACAGCGAGGGACGACGCGTCGGCGACACCGTCTTCTACGGCCTCGATTACGTCCCCCAATCGAAGCGCGACGCCCTCGACTACGACTTCGCCGAGCGCGACGCCGCGTCTGCCGCGCTCGTCTCGCACGGCCTCTTCCAGCCGTTCCCGCACGGCGACTGGGACTTGGAAACGGTGCTCGACCAATCACCCGTCGCCTTCGACGCCGTCCTCCTCGGTGACGACCACACGGCCGACACCGTCCGCCTCGACGGCACATGGGCGACCTACTGCGGTTCGACGGAACGCGCGAGCGCGAGCGAACGCGACCCGCGCGGGTACAACGTCGTTACCTTCGATGTCGGCGACGGCGAACAGGGCGAACCAGGCGACGACGAACGGAGTGAGACGTCGCCGAACGACGGAGCGGCGACCGACGGGAGCCGCGAACCAGGCGACGACGAACGGAGTGAGACGTCGCCGAACGACGGAGCGGCGACCAACGGGAGCCGCGAACCAGGCGACGACGAACGGAGTGAGACGTCGCCGAACGACGGAGCGGCGACCAACGGGAGCCGCGAACCGGGCGACAGCGTGACGATCAGCCGGCGCGGGCTCGACACTCGTGACTTCGTCTTCGTCGACCTCGAACTCGGCGAGTCTGAGGGCGAGGAGCGCGTCCGCCAGCGCCTTCGGGAGGAAGCGATCGAGGACGCCGTCGTCGTCGTCACCATCGAGGGCGAGGGCGGCGAGGTCACGCCCGCCGACATCGAGCGCTTCGGCGACGACCGCGGTGCACTCATCACGCGCGTCAACGACCGCCGCGAGGTCGACGTCGAGGCCGACTACGAGGTCTCCTTCGCCGACCCCGACGAGGCCGTCCGCGAGCGCGTCCGCGACCTCGGCCTGAGCGAGGCCGCCCACGGTATCGACGAGACCGTCCGCGAGGGCGAGATCGCCGACTCGAACGTTCGCGACGAGGTGAAATCGCGCGTCGACGAGATCGTTTCTGAGGGAGGTCTCGAAGCCTTCGAGGCCGCGGCGCGTGACGCCGATGACGGAACGGACGTCGCTGTGCCGACAACCGACGAGGACGCGGAAACGGCCGACGCGGACGACGCGACGACCATGGAGGACTACCTGTGAGGGTCGATCGCCTCCGCCTCCGCAACTTCAAGTGTTACGAGGACGCGGACGTCTCGCTCGGCGCGGGCGTCACGGTCATCCACGGCCTCAACGGGAGCGGGAAGTCCTCGCTCTTGGAGGCGTGTTTCTTCGCGCTCTACGGCGCGACGCCGCTCGATCGCACGCTCGACGAGGTCGTCACGATTGGCGCGGAGGAGGCCGAAGTCGACCTCTGGTTCACGCACGCGGGGGCGTCGTTCCACGTCCATCGACGCGTTCGGTACACGGGCGAGCGCGCGAGCACGGCGGAGTGCACGATGGAGACGCCCGACGACACGATCGAGGGCGCACGCGACGTCCGCGACTACGTCGTCGACCTCCTACGGATGGACGCCGACGCGTTCGTCAACTGTGCGTACGTCCGGCAGGGCGAGGTGAACAAGCTCATCAACGCCTCGCCGGGCGAGCGACAGGACATGATCGACGACCTGCTGCAACTCGGGAAGTTGGAGTCGTATCGCCAGCGCGCCGAGCAAGCTCGACGGGGCGTGCAGGCGGTCCGTGACGCCCGCGCGGAGCGCCGCGACTCCCTCGCCGAGCAGGTCGCCGAATACGAGGCGCGCGACCTCCACGCCGAACTGAACGCCCTCCAGACCGAACTCTCGGAGGTCGAGGAGTCGCTGGCGACCTACGAGGAGAACCGCGAGCAGGCGGCGGAGACGAAAGCCGAGGCGGAGCGCGTCATCGACGAGTACGCCGACCGGCGCGCCGAACTCGACGGCCTCGAATCGACCATCGACGACCTCAAAGCACAGATCACCGAGACGGAGCGCGAGCGCGAGGAGCTCGCCGACACCGTCGCCGACGCCCGCGAGCGCGTCGAATCGCTCGACCAGCGCGTCGCGAGCCTCCTCGCGGAGACCGACGTTGAGGCGACCCCGGACGAGGTGTCGGTCGAGACGGTGCGCGAGCGCCGCGCCGCGGTCGCCGACGAGCGCGACGACGTGCAGGACGAACACGGTGACTGTCGGACGACGATCCAGACGCACGCGAACGAGGCCGAGGCGAAGCGCGAACGCGCCGCCGAACTCGCCGAGCGCGCCGCAACCGCCCGCGAGGCAGCCGACGCACTCGACGCGGAGGCCCGCGAAGCGGCCGAGAAGGTCGCGGAGGCCGACGAGCGGATCGAGAGGATCGAGGCGAAACGTGCGGAACACCGTGAGACGTTCGCCGACGCGCCCGTCGACGTCGGCGAGGCGGCGACGTACCGCGAGTCGGTCCGCGCGGACCTCGACGATGTCCGCGAGCGCGAGTCGGACCTGAAGGGCGATCTGCAAGCCGCGCGCTCGGCCGTCGAGGAGGCCGAAACGCTCCGCGACGCCGGGAAGTGCCCGGAGTGTGGGCAGCCGGTCGAGGGGTCACCGCACGTCGACGCGCTCGACGAGCGCCGCGCGGCGGTCGAGGCGCTCGAGGCCGACCTGGACGCGGTTCGCGAGGAGAAGGAGGCCCTCGAAACCAACCTCGAACGGGCGAACGCGCTCGTCGACGCCGAAAGCGAGATCGAGACGCTCCGGGAGCGCCGCGCGAACGTCGCCGAACTGCGCGACGGCCACGCCGACGCCGTCGAGGTGAAGCGCGCCGAGGCCGAATCGAAACGCGAGGACGCCGCCGACTACGAGGAGCGCGCCGAGGCCGCCCGCGACGCGGCCGCGGAGGCCGAGGCGGCGGCCGACGACGCCCGCGAGCGCCTCGGCGAGCTCAACGGCCGGATCGCCGATCTGAAGGACGCGATCGGGACGCTCGACGATCTCGCGGACGCGCTCGCCGATCGCGAGAGCGCCGCGAACGACCTCGAAAGCGCCCGTGAGCGACGCGCCGACCGTGAGGCGCTGAACGACGAGCGTCGCGATCGCCTCGCCGACGCGCGCGAACGCAAACGCGACCTCGAAACCGAGTTCGACGAGGAGCGACTCGAACACGCCCGCGAGGAACGCGAGCGCGCGGCGGATTACCTCGAAGAGGTCCGCGACGCGATCGCCGAGCGCGAGGAGCATCGCTCCGAGTTACAAGAGCGTATCGGCGCGCTGAAGGGCGACATCGAGACGCTCGAGGACCTCCGCGGGAAGCGTGACGCCGTCCAGGAACGCGTCGACGCCCTCGATGACCTCGTCGGCGAGACCGAAGAGCTAGAGGCGATGTACGGCGACCTCCGCGGCGAGTTGCGCCAGCGCAACGTCGAGAAGCTCGAACGGCTCCTGAACGAGACGTTCGATCTCGTCTACGGCAACGACTCCTACGCCCGCCTCGAACTCGACGGCAGCTACGAGCTCACCGTCTACCAGAAAGACGGGGAGGCGCTTGAGCCCGACCAGCTCTCCGGGGGCGAGCGCGCGCTGTTCAACCTCTCGCTGCGCTGTGCGGTCTACCGGCTGCTCGCGGAGGGCATCGAGGGAGCCGCGCCGCTCCCGCCGCTCATCCTCGACGAACCGACGGTGTTCCTCGATTCGGGACACGTCTCGCGGCTCGTCGACCTCGTCGAGTCGATGCGCGACCTCGGCGTCGAGCAGATCCTCGTGGTGAGCCACGACGACGAACTCGTCGGCGCGGCGGACGACCTCCTCCACGTCGAGAAGGACGCGACGTCGAATCGCTCGCACGTCACCACGGGCGTCGAAGCCGACGCGGCCGCGACGCTGGACTAGAACGGGAGCGGAGCGGGACAACGCTTTCTTCGTGCTGGCTCGTCACGGCGACGTATGGCCGATCCGTCCTCCCGCGCGTTCACCGCCATCGCCCTCCTCGGGTTCGCCTGCATCGTCGCGGACGCCGCCCTCGACGTTCCGTTCCCGCTCGGCGTCGCCGGCGGCCTCGTGATCCCCGCGGGCATGTTCGCCCTCGCGTGGCGGACGGGAGCGACCGGCGATCGCGGCTACGCGCTCATTGTGATGGGGTCCGCGCTCTGTCTGCTCGGTTCGTACGCGTCCGACCTCCTCGATGGGTGGGCCGAACCGTTCGTCGCCGCCACGCTCGCGCTCCTCGGACTCGGCTGTATCGGTGTCGGTGCTCGCACCAACTACGCGGAGTCAGGCGACTGATCGAGGAGCGCGTCGACGCCTGCTTCGCCGTCGTCGGTGAGTGCGTAGCCGCGTTCGCCGTGGACCGTGGTCTCCGCGACGAGGCCGGCGGCGCGGAACTCGGTGAAGAGCCCGTGGACGTCGCTCTCGCAGAGGTCGTACTCGCCGAGGACGGTCCGCACGGGGAGCGCGCCGCGTTCGCGTAACTCGATGAGGAGGCCGAGCGCGCGCTCGGAGCGGGCGACAGTGAGAACGCGCCGGGTGGGATCGGGGACGGCCGCTGCCGCGGCCTCCAAGGGGTCGACCCCGCCCGCCGGATCCAAATCCTCGTTCGGGACGTGGGTCTCCTCGCCGGTTTCCGGGTCGCGGACGCGACTGCTCTCCGCCGACTCCTTCACGAGCAGATAGGTGTGGCCGTCGGCGTCACGGACGGTGCGCATACGTGTCCCATGGGTCCTCGCCGAGGTAGGCGTGTCGCCTCACTCCGCCGCGTCGTCATCGACATTCTCCGCCGCGTTCGCGTCGCCCTCGTCCGTTGGCGTGTCGTGCTCGCCGGCGTCGATGGCGCGCTGGACGCGCCGATACGTGGCGAAGCCATACGCGAGGCCGGCGATGCCGACGATCGCGAGGCCGCCGCCGAGAACGAGGCGGCCGCGGAAGTAGAGGAACATGAGACCGAGCGCCGCCGCGAGCACGGCGAGGTTGAAGACGACGACGAGATAGACGAACTGGCGCTGAAGCGGGTCGCTAAGGTCGACGTCGGACTCCTCTTCGTCCGCCGTGTCGTCGTCCGCGGTGGGGCTCGCGGGCTTCAGCGAGTCGAACACGAACAGGAAAGCGGCACCGAGGATAAAGAGCGTTGCTAGTTAACGCTGGTCGCCAAGCGGGACCGCGTGCGTCGCCTTCAGCCACGCGAGGGGGTTCTCCGAGTCGTAGAGCACGACCCCGTCGGTAGTGTCGTAGGTCTCGATACCGTCTCGGGGGTCGTTGCCTTCGGGGAGCTGGGGGACGTTGTTCCCGCGCTCGTCGTCCTGCGTGGCGTTGTCGGACACGTCGTTCACCTCTGGCCTATGGTAGGCAGTACCACGGTATATACCTTTCCCCCGTTTGGTGGTCGTTCGATGCGGCCCCGTCCGTCGGTTCTCGCGAGCGACGCGGCGGCGCGGAGCGGCGAAGGCGCGGGCTTTTAGGAACGTAGGCGCAAGCAGAGTGTAATGAGTAACGCGAGTCTCTCCGACTTCTCCTCGGGGACGAACGACGGCGATCGCGACGCCGAGTCGGCGTCCGCCCCGCGCCCCGACGAGGAAGCGCGATACGTCGCCGGCGACGACGATCCCGTCGTCAGCGAGGTGTTTGACGCCGAATCCGGCGCGCTCCCCGACGTTGACGCCACGATCGACCTCATGGTGACACAGGTCGACTACACCGTCGAGGGCTCCGGCGAGCGCGAGCGACCCGTCATCCACGTCTTCGGGCGTACCGACGACAACGCGGTCGAACACGTCCGCGTTCACGGCTTCCGACCGTACTTCTACGCACCGACCGACTCCCTCGACGAGGGCGACCTCGCGAAGGGTGTCATCACCGGCCACGAAGAGGGGTACGAGTCCATCCGCGGCGACGACCTCACGAAGATCTTCGGGCGGACCCCGCGCGACGTCGGGAACATCCGCGACGAGTACGACCACTACGAGGCGGACATCCTCTTCCCGAATCGCTTCCTCATCGACAAGGACGTCAACAGCGGGATTCGCGTGCCGGCGCGCCGCGCGGAGAGCGACGGCGCACTCGTCGTCCGCCACGACGAGGTCGCACCTGTCGAGGCCGAAGCCGACCTCCGCGTCAACACCTTCGACATCGAGGTCGACGACCGCAACGGCTTCCCCGAGGAGGGCGAGGAACCCATCGTCTGTCTCACCAGTCACGACAGTTATCGCGACGAGTACATCTCGTGGCTCCAGACCGACAACGAGGGCGATGCGCCCGCCCCCGACGACCTCGCCGACTACAACCTGCTCGACGACGCCGCCGACGCGACCCTCGACGTCCGCGTCTTCGAGACCGAGGAGGCGATGCTCGAGGCCTTCGTCGACTACGTTCGAGAAACCGACGCGGACATCCTCACCGGCTGGAACTTCGAGGACTTCGACGCGCCATACTTCATCGACCGGATGGACGTCCTCGGCCTCGACTACCGACGGCTCTCGCGCGTGGACGAGGTCTGGACATCCGGGTGGGGCGGCCCGAACGTCAAGGGGCGGGTCGTCTTCGACCTCCTCTACGCCTACCAGCGCACCCAGTTCTCCGAACTCGATTCGTACCGCCTCGACGCCGTCGGCGAGACGGAGCTCGGCGTCGGCAAGGAGCGCTACGCGGGCGACATCGGCGACCTCTGGGAGGACGATCCCGAGCGCCTCTTAGAGTACAACGTCAGGGACGTCGAGCTCTGCGTCGAGATCGACCGCAAGCAGGACGTTATCTCCTTTTGGGAGGAGGTCTCGACGTTCGTCGGCTGCAAGCTCGAGGACGCGACGACGCCCGGCGACGCGGTCGACGTCTACGTCCTCCACAAGGCCCACGGGCGCTTCGTGCTCCCCTCGAAGGGCCAACAGGAATCGGAGGACTACGAGGGCGGCGCGGTCTTCGACCCGATCACGGGCGTCAAGGAGAACGTGACGGTGCTCGACCTGAAGTGCTTCAGCGGTGACACTGACCTGCTCACCCCCGACGGTGTCCGGAATATTACGGACGTCGAGGTGGGGGATCCGGTCTACACGCTCAACCCGGAGACGTTCGAGTGCGAGGTGAAACCGGTCGAGCAAACCCATCACTATCCGAACGAGTACGGTGAGCTCCACCATCTGAGCGGGAACACGCACGACCTCAAAGTCACCGAGAACCATCGCTTCCTCGCGTCGAGTACGCGGGGATGGGACGAGCAGACCCCCCATGATTTCGCGTTCATGGAGTATCGGGACTTAGCCGACGCACAGCGATACGCATTCCCCTCCCACGAACCCATGCGTGGGGAGACGGCCGAGACATTCGATCTCTACGCCGACGTCGACGACGGATACGCCGTCGTCTACTCCGACGACGACCTCCGCGTGTTCCGGGCCGCGATGCCGGACGCCGTCACCATGTCCCTCACGCTCGTTCATGGCTCATCACAGGCCTTACAACTCGAGAAGACGGGGAAGTATCTCGTCCCCATAGACGTGTTCCGCGAGCACGAAACCCGTATTCGGGAGTTCTCCGACCACGTCTTCCTCAAATACGACCGCCAACATCGCGAGACGCCGCTCTCCTTCGAGATGACGGACTGGCTCGAACTCGTCGGCTGGTACGTGACGGAGGGGAGTACGGACCGCGAGAACGGTCGGCTCACGCTCCATCAGAACGACGAGTCCGGGCGGAGAGCGATCCGGGACCTCCTCGATCGGATGGGGATCAACTACAACCTCGACAACCGGGGAATCAACGTCTCGAATCGCTATCTCCTCGAGTGGCTTTCCGAGAACTGCGGGGAGGGGTATGCGAGCAAACGGCTTCCGGACGGAGTGTTCGAATTGGATTCGACACTGCTCGATCGTCTCCTTCGGACGATGATCGCTGGCGACGGAAGCGCTGGCGACGAGGGGACAGTGAGCAAGTTCTGGACGAAGAGCGACTCGCTCAAGGAAGGATTCGTGCAGGTAGCCGTCCGCTGTGGTCACAAGCCCACCGTCACGAAACAGTCCGACGGGACCTGGTATGTCTCGGTCGGGAAACGCGGCTCGTTCAACAAGAGCGTCAACGCGACCGTCGAGGAGCATGACGGTGACGTGCACTGTGTCACTGCCGCCGATAACCACGTCGTTCTCGCCGGACGGAACGGTCACTTCCAGTGGGTCGGCCAGTCGCTCTACCCCATGGCGATGCGGACCATCAACGCCTCCCCGGAGACGAAGGTCGACCCCGAGAGCTACGACGGCGACACCTTCCACGCACCCAATGGGACGCACTTCCGCGAGGAGCCGGACGGCATCATCCGCGAGATCATCGAGGAGACGCTGAACGAGCGCGAGGAGAAGAAGGGTCTGCGCAACGACCACGACCCCGGGTCGAACGAATACGAGCGCTACGACCGCCAGCAATCGGCTGTAAAGGTCATCATGAACTGCTTCACGCCGGACACGGACGTTCTCACGCCCGACGGCGTGCGGAACATCCGCGACCTCGACGTCGGCGACACGGTCTACTCGCTCGACCCGGAGACGCTGGAGATGGAGGAGAAACCGGTCGTCGAGACGCACGACTACCCCGACTACCGGGGCGACCTCGTCGACGTCGAGACGAGCAAGACCGACTTCAGCATCACGCCGAACCACCGGATGCTCGTCCGGAAGGACGACAAGAACGGTGCGTCGTGGGACGATTACCGGTTCGTCGAGGCGGGCGACCTGAACAACTCCTCGCACTACGAGCTGCCCCACGACTGGTCGATGGAGCACGGTGATCCCGTCAACGAGGTCGACCTCACGGAGTACGTCGAGGGCGACTACGAAGTGTGGGTTCGGCCGTCCGTCCACGGTCGAACGTTCACGGCCGAGCTCGGCTGGACGCCGCGCCGCGTCCCGAAGGCCGACATCGGGAAGACCGGTTATGTCTTCAGCGCCGACGAGTTCGAGGAACATCGCGAGTATATCGAGTCCGTCTGCGAGACGAGCTTCGTCCATCGCGAGTCCGGGCGGAAGTGGATCCCTCGCACGTACGCCGGCGACGACTTCCTGGAACTGCTCGCGTGGTACGTTACGGAGGGGAACGTCTACACGCCCGAGTCGAAGCAGTTCGGTGAGAACTTCCGCGGGTCCGCGACGACAGTCAAAATCGCGCAGAACGCGATCACGGACGGCGGTGACGCGGACGACCACGCGCGGATTGGCGCGCTCCTCGACCGGATGGGGTTCGACTACTCCGTTGACGACCGCGCGTATCAGTTCACCTCGAAACTCCTCGGTGACTTCCTCGAAGCGCTCTGTGGCGAGGACAGCTTCGAGAAACAGATTCCCGAGATCGTGTTCGAGGCCGACGAAGCACAAAAACGCCAGTTCCTCGGCACGCTCGTCGCGGGTGACGGGGATCGACAGGTGAACTCGTGGCGCTACACGACGTCGAGCGACCGGCTCCGCGACGACGTCCTCCGGCTCTGTGCGCACCTCGGTGAGACGGCGAGTTACAACCGCAACAGCGGCTCGTGGCGGGTCTACTGTACTGAGGGTACGAAGAACTCGTTCCGGATGCATCGGAGCGGCGGGACGAGTACTGCGACGGACGGCGTCTACTGCGTCACCGTCGAGGACAACCACACGCTCCTCGCCGGGCGGAACGGGAAGTTCCAGTTCGTCGGGCAATCATTATACGGCGTGCTCGGGTGGGAGCGATTCCGTCTCTACGACAAGGAGATGGGCGCAGCCGTCACCGCGACGGGCCGCGACGTCATCGAGTTCACCGCTGACACCGCGAGCGAACTCGACTACGAGATCGCCTACGGGGACAGCGTCACCGGCGGCCGTCCGGTGGTCGTGCGCGACACCGAGGGTCGCGTCCGAATCACGCCTATCGAGGACCTGTTCGAGCGGGCGACACCGTCGGAGAACGTCCTCGTCACCGCCGACGGCGGGCCGGTGGCGAGCGCGTCCGTCGGCAAGGACCGCCGGACGCTCGATGGGTGGGAGGCGCTCTCGCTGAACGATGCCGGCGAGACGGAGTGGAAGCCGATCACGCAGGCGATCCGTCACGAGACGGACGAACCCGTCGTGAAACTCCAGCACAAGCTTGGCGAGTCCACGACGACCCGTGACCACTCGTACGTGGTCGACGGATCGGACGGACTCGAAGAAGCCACTCCCAACGACGTCGACGCACCGCTCCGCGTCCCCGATATGCCTGACGTCGAATCCGTTACCGAGATCGACGTCTACGAGGTGCTTCGCGGGTACGAACGCGAGTACGAGGACGGTCGCGGGACCGGCGGGACGACGGTGAAGACGAAGCGCGTCCACGCTGACGACGAGTTCGTCTGGTTCGGCCACGAGCATTACGGTGACCTCGACTCGACAGTCAAGGTACAGCGCCACGTCGACCTCACCAGCGAGGACGGCGCGGCACTCGTTCGTCTCCTCGGTGCGTACGTCCCGGAGGGGAGCGCCTCGACCGTCGAGACGACGGGCTCCCGGTTCGGTGCGAGCATCGCGGAGTCCCGTCGCGAATGGCTCGAAGGACTCCAGGACGACTACCACCGACTCTTCGAGAACACGACGGCCAGCATCATCGCGGGCGACTCGCGCGACGAGCGAACTATCGAATACGAGACGGACTCCGGTGAGGGCTCCGTAACGTATGACGACCGGACGCTCAAACTCCAAATGATGAACGAGCTCTCGGCCGTGTTCTTCCGTGAGCTCGCGGGGCAAACCTCACGCGGGAAACGTATTCCCTCGTTCGTCTACCACCTCGACGACGACTTGCAGGGACTCTTCCTCGACGTGCTCGTCGAAGGTGACGGGTCGCGTGAGTTCCCCCGCTACACTGACGAGTACGCGGCACGGAACTTCGACTTCGAGACGACGAGCCGCGAGCTCGCCGCGGGGATCTCGATGCTTCTCACCCAGCGCGGGAAGAAGCACTCGCTGAAGTACCGCGACAGCAAGGACTCCTACACTATTCGAACCTGCGATTCGTATCGCGGTGGCCGTGAGCCGGTGCTCACCGAAGTCGAGCACGACGGCTACGTCTACGACCTCAGCGTCGCGGACAACGAGAACTTCGTAGACGCGCTCGGCGGGGTCGTCCTCCACAACACCGACTCCGTCATGCTCGAGCTCGGTGGCGATATCGACAAAGACGACGCTATCGAGCAGTCCTTCGAGATCGAGGAATACATCAACGGGCGCTACGACGCCTTCGCGCTCGAAGAACTCGACGCCGCCGTCCACCACTTCCAGATCGAGTTCGAGAAGCTCTATCGGCGCTTCTTCCAGGCGGGCAAGAAGAAACGCTACGCCGGCCACATCGTCTGGAAGGAAGGTAAGGACGTCGACGACATCGACATCACCGGCTTCGAGTACAAACGCAGCGACATCGCGCCTATCACGAAGGACGTGCAGAAGCAGGTCATCGACATGATCGTCCACGGCGAGGAGACGGACGCCGTGAAGGAGTACGTCCACGACGTCGTGGAGGACTTCCGCGACGGAAACGTCGACCTCGACGACGTCGGCATTCCGGGAGGTATCGGGAAGCGCCTCGACAACTACGACACCGACACCGCCCAGGTGCGGGGCGCGAAGTACGCGAACCTCCTCCTCGGGACGAACTTCCAGCGCGGCTCGAAGCCAAAGCGCCTCTACTTGAAGAAGGTTCATCCGGAGTTCTTCCGCGAGATGGAAGCGGAGAACCCCAAGCTCGTCGAGGATCCGCTCTACATCGAGTTCAAGCGCGACCCGGACGTCATCTGCTACGAGTACGCCGATCAGATCCCCGACGCCTTCGAAGTGGATTGGGAGACGATGCTGGAGAAGACGCTGAAGGGGCCGATTGAGCGGATCACGGAGGCCCTCGGCGTCTCGTGGGACGAAGTCGAGAGCGGACAGACCCAGACTGGCCTCGGCTCGTATATGTAAGGTAGATAAAGGCCTATGGTGTCCCGCGTCGTCCCTGTATGTGGGTGAAGACCATGGGAAAGCAGCTCTTGATGATCGTCGGTGACTTCGGCGAGGACTACGAGATCATGGTGCCGTTCCAGGCGCTCCAGGCCGTCGGCCACGAGGTCGACGCGGTCTGTCCGGAAAAAGACGCGGGCGACGTCGTGAAGACCGCGATCCACGACTTCCGTGGCGACCAGACGTATCTTGAGGAGCGCGGGCACGACTTCCAGCTTACGGCGACGATGAGCGACGTCGACCCGAGCGACTATGACGGCCTCGTCGTGCCGGGCGGGCGCGCCCCCGAATACCTCCGGACGTACGACGCGGTGCTGGACGCTGTGCGGCACTTCTTCGAGGCGGACAAGCCGGTCGCGACGCTCTGTCACGGTCCGCAGATCCTCGCGGCCGCGGGCGTCTTGGAGGGGTACGAGATGACGAGCTACCCCGCTGTCCGTCCCGAGTGCGAGGCCGCCGGGTGTACGTGGGTGGACGAAGTGACGACGGACGGAAACCTCGTGACCGGGCAGGCGTGGCCGGACCATCCCGAGTGGATCGCCCAGTTCCTCGACCTCCTCGACGGCGAGGAGACTCGCGACTGAGGCTAGGTGTTCACAGAACCGAAAAACGTTTTTCTGGTACGCGAACGAGAGGGGGTCGGTTCCGTAACCTTAATCCCGCGCGCGTGCGTTTGTACGAATGACCCAACCAATGGCCACGATCGAGCTCAAGAACGTACACGCGGAAGTCGCCGACGGGGACGAACAGATCCTCCACGGCGTCGATCTGGAGGTCCAATCCGGCGAGATCCACGCCCTGATGGGGCCCAACGGAAGCGGGAAGTCCACCACGTCGAAGGTCATCGCCGGCCACCCGGCCTACGAGGTGACCGAGGGCGAGATACTCCTCACCCTCGAAGCCGACGACTTCGACGGCATCGAGGAGATTCCGGAGGACGCCCGTTCCTGGAACCTCCTCGAACTGGAGCCGAACGAGCGCGCCGCGCTCGGCGTCTTCCTCGCCTTCCAGTATCCGGCGGAGATCGAGGGCGTCACGATGACGAACTTCCTCCGCACGGCACTGAACGCGAAAATCGAGGAGCGCGACGAGCTCCTCTTCGGCGAGGGCGAGGAGGAAGAAGAAGAGGAGGAAGCCGGCTACGAGACCTCCCCCATGGAGGGCCCCGCGGACGAGGGCGAAGTCGGCGTCGCCGAGTTCCAGCAGCTCCTGCAGGAGAAGATGGAGCTGCTCGACATGGACGAGAAGTTCGCACAGCGGTACCTCAACGCCGGCTTCTCCGGCGGTGAGAAGAAACAGAACGAGGTCCTGCAGGCGGCCATCCTCGAACCCACCATCGCGGTGCTCGACGAGATCGACAGCGGTCTCGACATCGACCGCCTCCAGGACGTCGCGGACGGCATCAACGCCCTCCGCGACGAGCAGGGCACCGGCGTCCTGCAGATCACGCACTACCAGCGCATCCTCGACTACGTCGAACCCGACACCGTCCACGTCATGCTCGACGGCGAGATCGTCATGGAGGGCGGCCCCGAGGTCGCCGAGCAGCTTGAGGACAAGGGGTACGACTGGGTGCGCGAGCAGGCCTACAACGCGGCTTAAGATACAATCATGAGTTCAGAAGAGAACCTACAAGAGACAGACACCGAGGCGCGCTTCGAGTTCAAAAAGGAGGAGCACTCGGCCTTCCAGTCCGAGAAGGGACTGACCGAGGAGACGATCCGTCTCATCTCGGAGGACAAGGACGAGCCCGACTGGATGCTCGAGCGCCGTCTGCGCGCGCTGGAGCAGTACAAGAAGATGCCGATGCCGACGGATTGGCCGGGACAGCCCGACCTCTCCGAGCTCGATGTCGAGGAGATCATTCCGTACATCCGCCCGGACGTCGATAAGCGCAGCGGCGCGGACTCCTGGGAGGACCTCCCGGACGAGATCCAGGACACCTTCGAACAGCTGGGTATCCCCGAGGCCGAGCGCGAGGCGCTCTCCGGCGTCGGTGCCCAGTATGAGTCCGAGGTCGTCTACCAGAACATGCAGGAGCGCTGGGAGGAGAAGGGCGTCGTCTTCTGTAACATGGACGAGGCCGTCCAGGAGCACGAGGAGCTCGTCAAGGAGCACTTCATGACGAACTGCGTGCCCGCCTCCGACAACAAGTTCGCGGCGCTCCACGGCGCGGTCTGGAGCGGCGGCTCGTTCGTCTACATCCCCGAGGACGTGACGGTCGAGATGCCGGTACAGGCCTATTTCCGGATGAACTCGGAGGGGATGGGCCAGTTCGAGCACACGCTCATCATCGCCGAGCCCGGTAGCGAGGTTCACTACATCGAGGGCTGTTCGGCCCCGAAGTACGGGACGCACAACCTCCACAGCGGCGGCGTCGAAGTCTTCGTGAAGGAGAACGCCCATGTGCAGTATTCGACCGTCCAGAACTGGTCGAAGAACACGTTCAACCTCAACACGAAGCGCGCTATCGTCGAGGAGAACGGCACGATGGAGTGGATCTCGGGCTCGATGGGCTCGAAGGCCACGATGCTCTACCCCTGCACGATCCTCAAGGGGCGGGGCGCGACGGACAACCACATCACCATCGCCTTCGCGGGCGAGGGACAGGACATCGACACCGGCGCGAAGGTCTACCACAACGCGCCCGACACGAAGTCCACGATCGAGTCCAAATCCATCAGCAAGGACGGCGGCCGCACGAACTACCGCGGCCTCGTCCACATCGCTGACGGCGCGGAGGACTCCAGCACGTCCGTCGAGTGTGACGCGCTGATGTTCGACAACGAGTCCACCAGCGACACGATGCCGTACATGGAGATCAACGAGTCCAAAGTCGACGTCGCCCACGAGGCGACCGTCGGCAAGATCGGCGACGAGGACGTCTTCTACCTCCAGTCGCGCGGCCTCGACGACGACGACGCGAAGCAGATGATCGTCGCCGGCTTCATCGAACCGATCACGGAGGAGCTGCCGATCGAGTACGCAGTCGAGCTCAACCGCCTCATCGAGCTCGAGATGGAGGGGTCGCTCGGGTAACATGAGCGAAGCGACACACTTCAGCGCGGGCGTCGACGCCGAGACGGTCGAGCGCATCGCGGAGGAGCGCGGCGAGCCCGAGTGGCTCCGCGAGGCCCGCCTCGAGGCGATTGAGGCACTCGACGACCTCGACTACCCGGACGTTATCCAGACCCCCGGCCGTACGTGGACGAACCTCGACGACCTCGACTTCGAGGCGCTCGTCGCGCCGTTCGACCAGACGGAGGAGAAGGACCTGGTCGCGGCCGAGCAGGCGACCGTCGTTCCTTTCCACGAGGCGCTGAACGACGCCGACCTCGAAGCACTCGTCAAGGAGCATTTCGGATCGGTCGTCGATCCGCAGGAGAACCGCCTCACGGCGCTCTCCACGGCGCTGTTCACGACCGGGACCGTGATCTACGTCCCCTCCGGCGTCGACGCCGAGGACGTGAAGATCCGGACGTCGATGAACGGGCAGTCCCTGTTCAACTACACGCTCGTCGTCACCGAGGAGAGCTCCTCGGTCACGATCCTGGAGCGTCAGGATACGGGCGCGGACGCCGCCGCGAGCGAGCGCTACTACTCGGGGATCGTCGAGGTCGATGCGGGCGAGAACTCGTACGTCCAGTACGGCTCGCTCCAGGACTTCGATCAGTCCACCTACAACTACACGCTCAAGCGCGGCGTCACCGACACCTACGCCACGGTCAACTGGGTCGAGGGGAACCTCGGGAGTCGACTGACGAAGACCGAGGTCTCCACCCTGCTGGCGGGTGACTCCTCGGAGACAAAGATCGTCGGTGCGTTCTTCGGCCACGACGACCAGCACTTCGACCTCGACTCGAAGGTCTGGCATCGCGCCGAGCACACGACCGCCGACCTCGTGACGCGCGGCGTTATCGACGACGTGTCGCGCTCGGTCTACGAGGGCGTGCAGGACGTCGGCGAGGGCGCGTGGGACACGAACTCCTACCAGCGCGAGAACACGCTGATGCTCAGTGATGAGTCCGAGGCGGACGCCTCGCCGAAGCTCATCATCAACAACCACGACACCGAGGCCTCCCACTCCGCGACGGTCGGCCAGGTCGACCAGGAGGACCTCTTCTACATGGAGGGTCGTGCGATCCCGCCGCAGGTGGCGAAGAACATGCTCGTCGAGGGCTTCTTCGTCCCCGTCCTCGAGGAAGTCGAGGTCGACGAGCTCCGCGAGGACCTCGAAGAGCGGATCGCCGAGCGCCTCCACGCCTGACAGTCTGTCGCGTCTCTCTTGCGACGTCTTTCTCCGTCGCTCTTCTCGTCCGTCCAGCGACGCGCTTCACTCGTCGATAGGTGCTGTCACTCGCGGTCGCCGGACGACGGAAGCCCGAAGCTCAAACCTTACGTACTCGCTCCACATAGGACATCGTATGCGACCGAGAGCACGACGCGAGGGAGGACCGTGAGCGTCGCTTCACGGGTCGAATCTGACGGCCAACTCGCCCGTCTCCTCCAAATCGGCATCGTGCTGGAGGAGGTCGTGGAGGCGCGTGCCTACGAGCACTACCAGCGCCTCCCGGACGAGGAGCGCGACGAACGCATCGAGGACCTTCTCCAGGAGGCCCGCGAGGAGTCCGCGGAGCATCGCGAACGCCTTCAAGACATCGTCGATCGACTCGACGAGGACGAGGACGCGGCTATCGACATCACGCCGCTCGTTCACGAGCAGTACGCTCGAACCGGGCCCGACGATTTCGACGGGGTCCTCTACGACCAACTGAACGGTGAAGAGACCGCGTACAAGTTCTACGACGACCTCATCACGGCCATCACGGAGAGCGAGACGTCGTTCAGTATCGACCGGGAATCGCTGCTCTCGACGCTCCGCGATATCCGCGAAGCGGAGGCCGAGGGCGTCGAGGCAGTCGCCACACTCATGGAGTCACGCACATGACACGCTATCCGACGACGGAGGACGCATCGTGAACACCGCCGATCAGTATCTAAAGGCCGTCTTCCTCGTCCAGCAGATCGAGGACGGGCCGGCTTCGACCGGTGCGCTTGCCGACCGCCTCGGTGTCAGTCCCGCGTCGGCCAACGAGATGGTGGGAAAGCTCGCCGATAAGGATCTGCTCATCCACGAGAAGTACAAGGGCGCGACGCTCACCGAAGCCGGCGAGGAACGTGCTCGCGACGCGCTCGCGACCTACTGCGTCCTCGAGCGGTTTCTCGCGAACGTCCTCGACGTTGAGGAGTATCGCGCGGAGGCCGGCCAACTCGAGGCCGTCATCGACGAGACCGTCGCCGACCGCCTCGATCTGATCATCGAGCGCAAACCCGACTGCCCGGACTGCTTCGACGCCGAGGCGGACGCCTGTTCGCACCTCGTCGAGGAACTTGGCGAGGTCAGTGCCGGGGACTGAGGACTGCAGAGACGACAGCTATACGACACGTCTCCGCGTCGTTATCAGTATGGACTGCCCGACGTGCGGCAGGGCGCTTACGACCGAGCGCAGCGTCCGCCAACACCACACGAAAGTTCACGACGATCCGCTCCCGAACCGAACCTGTTCGGGGTGCGGCGTCGAGTTCTACGACCCGAAAGCGCGCCGTGCCTACTGCGACGACTGCAACCCCAACGCGGGCGCACACAACGGGAACTATCGGAACGCGACGGATACGAGTGCCAGCTCTGCGGTGACGATGCCGAGACGCTCGGCCGCGAACCCGACGTTCACCATCTCGATCGCGTCCGTGACTTCGACGATCCATCGGACGCGCATACGCTCGATAACGTCGTCACTCTCTGTCGATCGTGTCACCGGCAGGTCGAGGACGGCGATCTCGTGGCACCTCGGTCCGAAGAGTAACCCCTTAGTAGCGCACGGACCACTATCGACGTGAAGTCCCGTGGTGTAGTGGCCAATCATAGCGGCCTTTGGTCGTATTCGGTTCCGGCCGATACGGAAGAAAGCCGTTGACGGCGGTTCGAATCCGCCCGGGACTACTGTCAATATTCTTATGTTTTTCGCGACGCGACCGCTCCACCTGTGACGCGAACCGCCCGAGTTTTCGCTCGACTAGGGGCGGGCGAGCGTAACGGTTTAGCGCGCGCTTCGCCTTGCTGGGTCCATGTCCGCACTCTCTTCGATCCCGGATCGTCCGCTTACGACCGCTGAGATCGCCGCGCTGAACGACGCCGACGCCTTCGACCTCGTTGTCCCGGTCGAGCGCGAGGAGGCAGTGCGCGCCGACGACAACGAACCCGTGGTCGTCACCGAGTCGCTCGTGCTCGCCGCCGCGGACTGGGTGAAAGGTGTCGTACACGAGGACGACGGGTGGCGCGTCGTCGAGAGCGTCGCCGTCGAGGGTGATGATCGAACAGAGGCAATGCTGGCCTGTGAAGCCGCGGTCGAGGATGCGCTCAAGCCCGGCGTGCGTGCCGACGCGGACGGCTGAGACGCTCGCGTGCGCGTTGAGACGGACGGATGAGACCATCCCTCGGGGAACGTTGGCTTCTGCAAAAGGCTAAAGAGCGAAACCGGCGTCTGTTGACGTAACAATGACAACGCGACACGAACCCCCGCCGGAGGTGCGGCCATGGGTGTCGAAATAAAGGAGTCCGCGCTCACCGCCGACGAGCTCGCGTCGATGGAGGCCTTCGTCTACGACTACCTCAGCGCGAGCGTCGAGAACGAGGACGACGGTGGCCGGATGCGCTGGTACCCGTGGCACTCCGCGGAGTACCGCTTCAACCACATCTGCAACGTCCGCGAACTCGCGAGTTCGATCGCCGAACGCGAGGGGGCGGACGTCGATGTCGTGCGCGTCGCCGCGCTCTTCCACGATATCGCGAAGCTCGACGCCGAACAGGAGGTCCACGCGGAGGAGGGCGCGCGCGTCGCCCGCCAGTATCTCGACACGCACGGCGACTATCCGCCGTCGTTCGTTGATCGTGTCTGTCGCGCCGTCGCATCGCACTCCGAAACGGGGGACCTCGAATCGCTCGATCTGGAGAGCCGCTGTCTCGTCGAGGCCGACATGCTGGATAAGGTCGGCGCGAACGGCATCGTGTTGATGCTCCTGCGGATGGGGTACGAGGCGCGCACGCACATGGACGCCGCGAAGATGGTGACGCGCGTCCTCGAACGCGGCGAGGAGGCCGAAAAACGCGTCCACAGTGATGCTGCCGAGTCGATCGCCCATCAGCGCCTGAAACGCGTCCGGTGGTTCCGCGAGTGGCTGCAGGCCGAAGTGCCGGGCATGGATGTCGAGACGGACCGCGACGCCTAGCTCGGGACGGCATCGACGAGGAACCACGCACCGAAGATGCAGAGCACGGCGGCGCTGCCGTAGCCGACGACGCGCTCGAAAGCGTCGACCCTGTCGCCCGCGACGCGCAACAGCGCCGGGAACCCGGTGATCCAGACGAGGATTCCGCAGAAGAACCCGAGTACCGTGAGCACACCGTTCGTCACGGCGATCGTGTAGCCGAACGCCGAGACGGTTCCCGGGTCGAGGAGCGCGATCCCGGCAGTCAGCCACCAGACGACCTGTATCGGGTTCGTGAGCGCCGCGAGGAACGTCTTGCGGAACCCCGCACCAGCTTCGGTGTCCGCGACGCCCTCATGCGCGCTCTTCGCCGCCCCGTACGCGAAGTAGCAGAGGAGGAGCCCGCCGACCGCCTTCATCGCGGTTTGGAGCGTCGGCGCGTGTCTGATGAAAGTGACGACGCCGGCGTACGCGAGGACGAAGAAGCAACCGTCGGCGGTCATCGCACCGAGACCAGCGCGGAACCCTGCGCGCCATCCCCGGTGGACCGACTCCTGCGCGATGAGGGCGTTCATCGGGCCGGGCGGCGCAGCGAGCGAGAGGCCGAGCGCCACCCCGGCAACGAGTGAGACGAGGCCGGACATACATCGCAAAAAACCTGAATACGGTAAAAAACACTTCGCTGTCCCGCTCGTTACGACCATCAACTCTAGGGTGCGGTGTGAGCTCCAGGGGTTAGGTGCCCCGTGAGAAGCGCGTTCGCCTCCGGTCACGAAGGCCTACGTCAGGTCGGTGAACGTGTGGAGCGCGACGCTCGCGGGTTCTTTCACGACGTCCTCGCGGCCGGTGCCGACGAGCGTCTCGACGCCGCGCTGGGCGGCGACGTCGAGGAGTCGCTGCGTGATTGGCCCGTCCCGAACGGCGAGCATCGGCGCGGGATCGGTCTCGCGGAGCGTCTCGAAGGCCGCGTCCGCGCCGACGTCCGCGACGCGCTCGAAGCCCGCCGCGTAACAGTGACAGCGGCCGGTGTCGTGCGCCGCCTCGGCCGCCTCGGCCGTGGATGTCGGGCCGGATGTCGGGGTGACACCGGCGTCCGGTCTCGCGGCCGGGCCGCCCGCCGTGTCGACACTCGCGGAGGGCCTCTCGCCCTGTTCGGAGTCATCGACCGGCGTCGGTGAGGGGACGGCGCTCCCGTCCGTCGCGGCGACGGCGGTCGCCGTGTCGTCAGTCGCCGCCACATCGGTCGGGATGTCCGAGTCCGCGTCAGTCGTCTCTGGGTCTGTCGTCTCCGGGTCGGATACGTCGTCCGTATCCACGTCCGTTGCCGAGTCGCCAGCGTTGGCGTCAGTGTCGTCAGCCACACCTGCGGGGCGTTTCCCGCGGAGGGAGGCGTGAACGGCGGCGCGGGAGAGGTCCTCGACGGACTCACCGTCGGGGGGCGAGGCGACGTAGTCGACGTCACCGACCTGCCGGAGCTCCTCGAGGATGAGGTCGCCACCCCGGTCACCGTCGAGGAAGGCAGTCGTCCGGCGCTCGTGTGTGAGGTCAGCAATAGCATCGGGGACGTCCGTCCCCTCAACGGCGACGGCGTTCTTCACGCCGTACTTGAGAAGGGTGACGACGTCCGCGCGGCCCTCGACGACGACGACGGCGTCGCTGGATATGACGTTCGGGCCCGCGGGGAGCCCCTCGAACTCGGTGACGTCACCGACGCGGACCGACTCGCGGACCTCGGTGAGGATGTCGTCGCTGTCGATGGCCCCCTCGTCGAAGGACGTGGCGAGGAGTTCCTTGGCGCGTTCGGTGATCTCGCGGCGCTTGGCGGCCCGACAGTCCTCGATGCGGACGACCTCGACGGTGGCGTGACAGGGGCCGACGCGCTCGATGGCCTCGAGCGCCGCGCCGAGCACGGACGTCTCGACGCGATCGAGGTTCGAGGCGAGCGTGATGTGACCGAAGGACTGCCCGCCCTCCGTCTCGACATCGACGTCGAGACGACCGAGTTTCGAGGCGTCCTGCAGGGCGTGGATGTCGAGTTCGTCGCCGAGCAAGCCTTCGGTCTGCCCGAACACCGCCCCGACGACGTCGCTGCGTTCGACGATGCCGTCCGCGACGAGGTCGGCGTGAACGCGGTATTTGGCGGTGTCTTCCATAGGGGAATATCGGAGTCCCTCCCTGATACACTATTCGGACTCAAATACCTGCTGGCAGTGCGCCCGCTCAGTCGAGCGGCGTCCCCTTCGTCTCGACGCCGAAGGCGAGGACGACTGCGCCACCGACGGCGAACGCGATCGCGAGGGGGAGGAGCGCGACGACGTAGCCGAAGGGAACGAGCGCGCCGGCGAGTACGGGTCCGATGACCGCGGCGATCTTACCGACGCCGCCCGCGAAGCCGTTGCCCGTTGCGCGCAGGGGCGTCGGGAAGAGTTCGGGCGTGTAGGCGTAGATCGCACCCCACGCGCCGAGCGTGAAGAACGACGACGCGAGGAGCGCGACGAAGAAGGGCCAGAAGCCCGAGATGCCGAGACCGAAGCCCGCGCCGGGCATCGCGGCCGCGAAGACGAACGTGAAGATGCCGGAGGCGATGAGGTAGCTGCCGAGCGTGGGTTTGCGCCCGACCGTCTCGACGAGGTAGGCGGCGCTGGCGTAGCCGGGGAACTGGACGAGCGCGATGAGGAGGAAGTAGCCGTAGACGCCGCCGAAGGTGACGCCACCGACAGAAATAGCCGGGACGGTCCCGCTCGCACCAAACGTCTGGGGGAGCCAGATGAAGACGCCGTAGTAGCCGAAGTTGATGGCGAACCACGCGAGCGCGATGACGACGGTACGGGCGCGCAGGCCCTCGGCGAAGAGGTCGCGGACGCTCGACGTCGAGTCGGTGTCGACGGCCGCGGGGTCGATCGGGTCGTAGTCGCCGCCGGACTCGGCAGCGATGGCGCGCAGGCGATCGTTCGCGGCCTCGACCTTCCCCGCCCGCGCGAGGTAGTAGGGCGTCTCAGAGAGCCCGTAGCGGATGGCGAAGACGAGGAGGCCGGGGAGCGCGGAGGCGACGAAGAGGAGCCGCCAGCCCTCGACGGCACCGAAGACGGGGAGCGCGACCGTCCCGCCGCTCGGGAGGTAGGAGAGGAAGAGCCACGCGAGCGCGACGGCGAAGCCGTAGCCGAGCGGCCAGAAGGCATCAAGATAGACGAGATACCGGCCGCGCCGGTCGGTCGGCAGGTGTTCGGAGAGGTAGGACGTATCGACGGCGAGCGCGCCGCCGAGGCCGACGCCGGTGAGGAAGCGTAGCGCGAAGCCGGTGTAGAAACCGACGGCGAGCGCGGTGAGACCGGCGAAGACGGCGTAGGTGAGAACCGTCCACTGAAAGGCGGGCTTGCGGCCGTAGCGGTCGGCGACGTACCCCCACCCCCAGTTGCCGGCGATCATCCCCATGAGGCTCGCGGAGCCGAGGAAGCCGGCGGCGAGCCCGGAGAGCCCCCACGCCTCCAGGAGGACGGGGAGGGTGAAGCTGATCAGGATGACCTCCATGCCGTCGAAGGCCCACGCGGTACCACAGATCGCTAGCAGTCGCCGGTGGAACGACCCGATCGGGATTCGATCGAGTGCCCCGGCGACGGATGTCGTCTCTTGATCCGGCATGAGATACCGTTTGAATACAGAGTATTATAATACCAGGTGGTAGGCGAACAAATTGCCAGTGTGAAGAATAAATCTCTTCGACCGGCGTCGGTAACGCTTATCCATCGTTCGGGCACTCTACGTGACCATGGCAACGCACGTCGTCCCGGTCGGCTTCGACTACGACCGGCTCATCGCGCCGCTGGTGCGCGAACGCCTCTCCGTCGAACGCGTCGTCCTCTTGGAGGGTGCGGTCGGGAGCGAGGCGAACGTCGAGTATTCGCGGAACCTCGCGGAGAAGCTCGCGCGCGACTTCGAGAACCTCCTCGGGGCCGAGACCGAACGCCTCGACGTCGCGGACGTCTACGACTACGACGCCGCCTTCGAGCAGGCCTTCGACCTCATCAACGACGAACTCGACCGGAGCGAGGGCGACGTCTGGGTGAACATCTCCTCGATGCCCCGAACGGTGAGCTTCGCCTTCGCCACCGCCGCCGACTCCGTCGTCATCGAGCGCGCGGACGACCGCGATCGGGTCCACACGTACTACACGGCCCCCGAGAAGTACCTCGAGACCGAGCTCGCCGAGGAGCTGCGCGAGGCCGTCAGTCTCCTCGAAGACGTCACCGAGGGCGACGTGGACGCTGAACGCGCCGCCGCGCGTGCCGACGCGGCGCGCGACCTCCTTGATGAGTTCGACGAGCGAGGCACGACCATCGGCGCGAAGGAGTTGGAGGGGGGGCACATCATCGAGTTCCCCGTCGCCTCCTTCTCGAACGTCAAACCCTTCGAGGAACTCATCCTCTACACCCTCGGCGACCACGGCGAGTTCGAGAGCGTCAGCGAGCTCGCGGAGACGCTCGCGGGCGAGCTCGGTGAGGAGTACACCGACAGCTTCCGCTCGAAGGTCATCTACAACGTCGATCGACTCGGCCCCGAAGGGAAGGGGTACGTCGAACAGGAGTCGCGCGGGAACGCCCATCGGACCTCCCTCTCGCGGATCGGCGAACTGTGGGTGCGCGCCCACGAGAACGAGGGATGATCTGGGGGAGCGTGATCAGCGCACGCAGTCGGCCGCGGGTATCGGCAGATCGCCGGTCAAGCGAGTTATCTCGCTACTCCCACTCTAATCCGCGCGCGTTCGTCGGCGCGTCGAGGGGGCTCCCCGGCGGGTCCGCGGGGACGTCCGGGTCGTTGTAGACGCGGGGGGCGACGTCGTTCGGCGCGTTCGGGTAGAGTAGCGACGCGAGCAGTTGGACGTGGGTCCGACCGACGTCGAGTTCGAACTGGCCGCCGCCGTAACACTCGACGCCGTTGTCCGCCGCCCACTCGATCGTGTCGAACAGCGACTCGACGCTCCCGAAGCGCGAGGGTTTGACGTTCAGCCACGCGGGCTCGATGGGGAGCGATTCGGCGCTCTCGACACCCGTGACCGGTGCATCGAACGCGATCCGGTCGGCGTTCGCCTCGACGATCGGCCGGGTCTCCGGGGTGAGCGCTGGATCCTCGACGATCGCCCCCGGGACGTCGAAGACGCGTTCGTAGAGGTCGGGGTCGGGAGCCTGATCGACCTCGGTCCCCTCGTAGTACCCCTTTAGGTCGAGGATACGGACCGCGCCCGTCTCGCGGAGGTCGGCGAACGTCTCAGCGGGCCAGTCGGCTTCGGGGTCGAGTTTGAACCGCAGCTCGGGGTGGCGCTCGCGGAGGCGGTGCACCCGCGAGGTGTCGCCCTTCGGGAGGCGCGCGGACGCAACGAACGTGAGCGGGGCGGGGTCGATCCCGAAGACCTCCGAGAGCGACGTGACGGACTGTTTGAGCGCCAGATCGAGCGCGGCGGACTCGATCCCCCAGCGCCGGTAGTGCCGCGAGTCCTCGCGCTCGGGCGGCTTCGAGGGGAAGAGATCAACGTCGTCGAGGTGCGCGGCGAACTCGGCGAGCGTCCAACGGCCGGTGAGGTCGTCGAAGTCGATGTCGAGGGCGTCGTGGTCGACCGCGTCGTACGTGACGTCCTCGCCGCGGCCCGCAGTGCGCCCGCCCGGCCCGGTGAAGACGAACGTCGTGGTGACGCGCTCGAAGCCGCTCGACGTCTCGCGGGCGTTGCGCTCGCACTCAATGGTGGTGACGGAGAAGGGGAGGTCGGCGACGCGCTCGTAGAGGGACATGGGGGAGAGAGGACGCCGAGGCCCAAAAACCTCGGTCAGTCAGCGGTCCGCGCTCGGACCCGGAGTTTCGCGACGCGCGTCGCGAGCGCGAGAAACGTCGCAAGGAGGGTGACCGTCACGGCACCCGCGGCGGCGAGCGCGTGCGCGCCGGACGGGTGGACGACCGGTCCGGAGAGGAGCGGTTGGCCGAGGAACGAGCCGACGGTGTAGCCGACAGACTCCGCGGGGACGAACGTGTGGTGTGGCGTGCCGAGCACGGGGACGAAATAGTCGAGGAGGAGGTTCACGAGGTACCACGCGAACGCGACGGCGACAGCGCGCACGGGGAAGTCGGCGTAGCGCTGGACCACGAACGCCTCGATGGCCATCGCAAGGTGCGAACAGCAGAGGAAGGCGTACATCGGGAGCGGGAGGTACGAAAAGCCCTCGTGAAAGACGAGGAGGGCGAACGGCGTCCAGAGGCCGAGGATCAGACAGCCGTAGAAGGCAAGGGCGTGCACCCACTCGCCGCCCCGGCCCGACGCCCAGAGGGCGAGCGAGCACGCGATGAACAGCGTCGCCATCGGGCTGTCCGGGACGAAGAGCCAGAGCGCGGTCGGTTCGACGGAGAACTGGGGAACGTAGTACCAGAAGCCGAAGAGCGTCCCGAGGACGTTCGCGGCGACGACCGGCCAGACGAGGCGGAGGCCGAGGTCCTCGAGGCGCGTCGGGAGCGGCGCGACGTACCACGGGAGGTCGTCGGTCGCTGGGAGCGTCTCACGCGGGCGGAAGAGCCACGCCGGGAGTGCCGACATACGACCGACGAGGCACCCGGGGCGCATATAGCGTGGTGGTCGCCGAGTGAGGTCGTTGCAGCGTCGCCGAGTGAGGTCGCCGTAGCATCGCCGAGCGGGACGGTCGTGGCCGACTCCGGCACCGCAACCGGCATTCCTTTGGCGGTCCCGCCGCTAGCAGAGCGTATGACCGAGACGGACATCGAGGACCTCAAGCGCGGGACGGACCTCGTGAAGCGGGGCTTCGCACGCATGCAGAAAGGCGGCGTCATCATGGACGTCGTGAACGCCGAGCAGGCCCGCATCGCCGAGGATGCGGGTGCAGTCGCCGTCATGCATCTCGAGGCCGTCCCCGCCGACATCCGCAAGCGCGGCGGCGTCGCGCGGATGGCCGACCCCGGCACGATCGACGAGATCATCGAGGAGGTCTCGATTCCCGTCATGGGGAAGGTCCGCATCGGCCACCGGAAGGAGGCCGAGATCATGGAGGTCGCGGGCGCGGACATGATCGACGAGTCCGAAGTGCTCACCCCCGCCGACGACAAGTACCACATCGATAAGCGCGACTTCACCGCGCCGTTCGTCTGCGGCGCGCGCAATCTCGGCGAGGCCCTCCGTCGCATCGACGAGGGCGCGGCGATGATCCGCACGAAGGGCGAGGCCGGCACCGGCGACGTCAACCAGGCCGTCCACCACCAGCGCACTATCAAAAGCGAGATCCGTAAGCTCGAGGGCATGAACCACGAGGAGCGCGTGATGTGGGCCCGCGAGAACGAAGCGCCGCGCGAGCTCGTCCACGAAACCGCGGAGATGGGCCGGCTCCCCGTGGTCAACTTCGCCGCGGGCGGCATCGCCACGCCCGCCGACGCCGCGCTCATGATGTACCACGAGTGCGACGGCATCTTCGTCGGCTCCGGCATCTTCGGCGCGGAGGACCCCGAGAAGATGGGCCGCGCGGTCGTCGACGCCGTCAACAACCACGACGACCCCGAGCGCTTAGAGGAGATTGCCTCGAACATCGGCGCGGGCATGAAGGGCGAGGCGAACGTCGACCTCCCCGAAGAGGAGAAGATGCAGGGCCGCGGGAACTAGACCATCTTTTTCCACGGAGGGGTCGCCGGGCAAAAACATGGGTGAAAAAGGCCGGTCGCCGTAGGCGACCGGTGAATCGCCTCGCTCGGGTCTTCCAGACCGCTCGCTCAGCGAACGCTAGCCTCGTGGTTTGGTTCGTCGACCCTCTCCGGAAAAACCTTGACCAAAAGCTGTCACCACCCCTTCAGCGTGGCTTCGTCACGATTGGGGGGATTCCTCGGCCCGCTCTCTCCACGATGCTCTCCCGGAGTTCGTGTCGCTCGTATCCTGAGCAGACGTCCATGTGGCTAGCGTTCGCGCGAACGAGCGGTCTAACGCGAGAACGTCGTTCTCACTGAGTCACGTTCGCTGCGCTCATGTGACCGTCAGGACCCGGTAGTTCGCGCGATTCACCGCGAACGCGCTGTGCGCATTCGCGGCTTTTTCACCCATGTTTTTGCGGGGACGGGTGCGCTCCGCGCACCCGACCCGGAAAAAGATGGTTAGTTGTAACTCCGCCACCGGTGGCCGCACTCAGTACACTTGAAGAATCGCGTCGGGGGCTCGTCGGCCGCGCCGGTCTGTTTGATCGTGTACCACGCCTCGTCGTTCCCGCAGTCGTCACAAAGCACCTCGGCGGTCGGTTTGCCCTCGTCGTCGGCGTCCTCCGAGGTCTCGATGACGTCGCTGTCGTCCTGCGCGTCCGTCGTGACGTAGTCGGCTTCGCTCGCGGCGTCGCGGCCCTGCTCGTGGCCGCAGCTCGAGCAGACCATCATGTCGTCATCGGCGTGCATCATCGACCCGCACTCGTCGCAGAACTGCATACGCGAGAAGACGCGACGAGCGCCGAAAAGCCCCCGCTTTCGCTACTCGTCGTCGTTCGCCCAGCCGATCGAGAGGTCGTCGTCCTCGTCGGCGTCGCCGTCCGGGTCGTCGTCGTCGGCGTCATCGTCGCCCCACGAGATCTCGTCGGGGGCCACCGACTCGCCGGCAGAATCGCTGGCCGTATCGGCCGGATCGGTGGCGTCATCCCGGTCGCGCTCGACCTCGACGCGCTCTTCACCCGGTTCGTCCACATCCTCTCCATCGGCCACATCGCGTAGGTCGTCCATATCCGCCGGGTCGTCCGCGCCGTCCACAGTGTCCGATTCGCGCTCTGCATCCGATTCGTCCACGTCGTTCCGAGTCGAATCGGCCGGGTCCGCGAAACCGTCGTCCCCGTCCTCGCTGCCCGAGGTCGTGCCGTCGGACGCGGTGGACGTTTCGTCACCGGTGAGCGAACCGCCGTCGCTCGGTTCGTCGACCGCGTGAATGTCCTCGTCGGATTCATCGGGCAAGTCGTCGGCGGCGTCGCCCTCGGACTCGTCGGGAGCCGCGGGCTCACCGCCAGATTTCCCGCTATCGACCGACTCCGGCGCGTCCGCCGCCGTCGCGTCGCCGGCGGTGTCGTCGGCCGTCGTGTCGCGGATGTCGATCAGTCCGTTAGTGTCGTCAACGGGATCGGCGCTCTCGTCGGTCGAACCCTGATCGATCGCCCCGACTTCGGCGTCGTCGACGTCGCCGGTCTCGGGAGAGTCAAGACGTCCGTCGGCAGTTTCGTCGGTCGCGACGTCGATGGCCGTGACGACCATCGGGCAGTCAACGACTTCGAAGTGGTCGGTGTCGACGACGCGGTTGATCTCGGTTCCCGAGTGCGTGCAGGCAGTTTCGGGCGGGTCGGCGAAGAAGCGACAGCCGTGGCAGGTTCGATCCGAGATTGTGCGGACCTCGCCATCGATGTCTTCGGGGCTCTCGGTGGCTACTTCACCCTCGGTGAGCGCCTCCCACGCGCCCGCGTCCCCGGGAGAGCCCTCGACGTCCATCTCCTCGAAGAGGTCGTCGTCGATGTCCGTCTCGTCGACTTCGTCCTCCTCGTCGAACGACGGCAGACCGCGCTCCTCGGGTGGTGAAAGATCCGTCGCTCCCGACCCGCCGGGACGTGTCTCGTCGTCCGCGGACTCGTCATCACTCATCGGATCTTCCGGACGTTCGAGACGTCGAAGCCGGCCTCGTGAATCTCGGTCTCGAAGCGGACGATATCCTCCTCTTCGAGCTGGCTGAGGACGCCGCGGAACTCCTGGACGAACATCGTCCGGACGCGTTCGTTCCCGCCGGTCTCCCAGCTGAACTGGACAGTGCCATCGACGCAGGCCATTAGCTCGCCGAACTCGGTCTCGGTGATCGCGTCGCGCGAGAGGTGGAGGAGCACGAGCCCGTCCCACTCGCGGGTGGCCTTGCGCAATCCCTTGAGGAGGTAGACGACGTCGGCCCACGGGCGTTCGCGTTGCTGATCGCCGACGAGGTCGGTCAGCGAGTCGACGATAACGAGGCTATCCGAAGCGTGTTCGTCGAGGTAGTCCGCGAAGGCCTGAATGACACTCCGGCGGTCCGTCGTCTCGCCGAGTTCGGCGAGCGAGCGCGGGTCGTCGGCGTACCACTCGCGCGGGACGGGGCTCAACTGGAAGTATTCGGCGGAGAGATCGGCGAACGTCACGCCGGAGAGCCCGGCGGCGACAATCTCGTTGTCCATCGAGAAAGTGATCTCGCGACTGACGTCCCCGCGACTCGCCGAGAAGGAGACGTAGTGGATCTCCTCGGGCGGTTCGACGTCGGGGCCGAGGTCGCCGTAGTGAAGATCGAAGAGTTCGGGGTCGTCCTTGAGCATCCCGTTGAAGACGGTGCTCGTGTAGATGAACTCGCGTGCGCCGGCCCCCGCGCTCCCCGCGAGCAACACGACGCTCCCGGATGGGGCACCACCCCCGATCTGCCCGTCGAAGCGCGAGACGCCGAACGGTAACCTCGCCATACGCCCCTATGAGCGCGCCCGGCGCTTACCAGTTGTGGAGGCGACGATGTCGCAAACAGCGACGCTTTGGTGACCGTGAGCGCAGCGTCAGCCGTCGAGGACGCCGGCAGCGACGCGTCCAGCGCCGTTCTCGTAGACCGGCGGGTCCGGTGGATCGCGAGCGGCACGTTCGACCTCGTCGGGCGAGGTGACGGTGCGAAAGCCGGTCGCTCGTGAGGCGAGGCGGGCGACGCCGCGCTGCTCGCTCGTGAACGGGTAGATCAGACAGGGCGTCCCGGCGACCGCGGCTTCCATCACCGTCGAGTAGCCCGGACAGAGGACGAGGTCGGCGGCGCGGAGCGTCGGCAGCATCGAGGCGACGGGTTCCCAGTCGTCGCCGCCGACGAGCGTCACGTCGCGGCCGTCATCGCGGAGGCGCGCGACGCTCTCGTCGAGCGCGGTGGAGTATGTGCTGGGGACGACGACGACATCCGGGTCGCCGACGACTGTCGCGTCGACATCGAGGGCGAGCGGCGGCACGCGCGTCACGCCATCGGGGTCGTCGCTCGATCGCGGCCAGACAGTCGGGTAGTAGAAGTCGCGGGCGACGCCGCGCTGGTAGCTAGTGAGGGCGGCCGCGCCCGCGCGCTCGACGGCGTCGTCGTAGAACCCGGGTGCGTTGTGCGTCGTGACGTAACAGGGGACGCCGGCGAGCGGCGCGGCCATCGCCGCGAACATATCGTCGGTGACGAGCCGGTCGGGTGACTCGCGCTGCAGCCACCGGTAGAGGTCGTGGACGCGCCGGGCGCTCGCCGGCACGCTCCCTGTGAGCGTCTCGACCAGTCCGCCGGAGCCTTGATAGTCGCCGACGTAGTCGACGGGCGTCGGGACGTACTCGTCGTAGCCGAGCAGATCGACGAAGCGCTTTCCGGGGCCGCCGCCGGCGAGTGACACCGTCGCGCCGCGCGCTTCGAGTTCGCGCGCGACGGCGAGCATCCGCGTGGCGTGTCCCGCGCCCTCCGGGTAGTGTGCGACCGCGATATGCATACCACCGCACGCGGCACGGAGCGCCAAGAAAGCCGCGACGTCGTCCCGTCGAGTGTGCCACGACAACACGCACCGTCACGCTGGGTTTATGGCTTCCCGTGGGCAAGAGTCGGCAATGAGCGGCAAACCGGAGTCGAACCCAGACGAGACGGAGCCGTCGGTGCCCGACGGCGCGAGCGACGGGGCCGACGAGAAGCCCGCGAAGGACCCCGAGTTGCGCAGCACCGAAGTCACCGAGGGACCCGATCGTGCCCCCCACCGCGCGATGTTCCGCGCGATGGGGTACGACGACACGGACCTCTCCTCGCCGATGGTCGGCGTCGCGAACCCCGCGGCAGACATCACGCCGTGTAACGTTCACCTCGACGACGTGGCCAACGCCGCCACCGTCGGCATCGACGAGGCGGGCGGCATGCCGATCGAGTTCGGCACCGTCACCGTCAGCGACGCGATCTCGATGGGTACCGAGGGAATGAAGGCCTCCCTTATCTCCCGTGAAGTGATCGCGGACTCCGTCGAGCTCGTCTCCTTCGCCGAGCGCATGGACGCGCTCGTCACCGTCGGGGGCTGTGATAAGAACCTCCCCGGCATGATGATGGCCGCGATCCGCACCGACCTCCCGAGCGTCTTCCTCTACGGGGGCTCGATCATGCCTGGCCACCACGACGGCCGCGAGATCACGGTGCAAAACGTCTTCGAGGGCGTCGGCAGTGTCGCCTCCGGCGACATGAGCGAGGAGGAGCTCGTCGAGATGGAGCACGAGGCCTGCCCTGGCGCGGGCTCCTGTGGTGGGATGTTCACCGCGAACACGATGGCCTCGATCAGCGAGACGCTCGGGCTCGCGCCCCTTGGCTCCGCCTCACCGCTCGCTGAGAGCGAGGAGCGCCTCGAAGTCGCCCGCGAGGCCGGGAAGGTCGTCCTCGACGCCGTGGAGAACGATCGGCGACCAAGCGACATCCTCACGAAAGAATCCTTCGAGAACGCCATCGCCGTGCAGGTCGCACTCGGCGGCTCCACGAACGGCGTCCTCCACGTCCTCGCCCTCGCCGCCGAGGCCGGCGTTGAGCTCTCCATCGAGGAATTCGACGAGATCAGCAAGCGCACGCCGAAGATCGCGAACCTCCAGCCCGGCGGCTCGCGCGTCATGAAGGACCTCCACGACGTTGGTGGCGTCCCGGTCGTCATCCGTCGGCTCCTCGAAGGTGGGTATCTCCACGGCGACGCGATGACCGTTACCGGCAACACCATCAAAGAGGAGCTGGAGACGCTCGACCTCCCCGCGGACGAGGACATCGACGCGGACTTCCTCGCCACCACCGAGGACCCGTTCCACGAGGAGGGCGCGATCAAGATCCTCACCGGGAACCTCGCGCCGGACGGCGGCGTCCTCAAGGTGACGGGCGAGGAGGGCTTCCATCACGAGGGGCCCGCGCGCGTCTTCGACACCGAGGAGGACGCGATGGCGTACGTCCAAGGCGGCGAGATCGAATCCGGCGACGTCATCGTCATCCGCAACGAGGGCCCGCGCGGGGGACCCGGAATGCGCGAGATGCTCGGCGTCACCGCCGCCGTCGTCGGCCAAGGCCATGAGGACGACGTCGCGCTCCTCACCGACGGCCGATTCAGCGGCGCGACCCGTGGCCCGATGATCGGCCACGTCGCCCCTGAATCCGTCGTCGGCGGACCGATCGCCGTCATAGAGGACGGCGACACGGTGACGGTCGACGTCCGCGAACGCGAGCTCTCCGTCGACCTCGACGATGAGGAGTTGGAGGCGCGCCTCGCCGACTACGAACGCCCCGAGATCCAGTACGCGGGCGGCTTCCTCCGCAAGTACGGCGACATGTTCGACTCCGCCGCGAACGGCGCGGTGACGAACCCTGCGGTCAAACGCGACGATTAGGGACGCGGAGAAAAAGCGAGGCATACTCGCCGGAGGCGAGTTTTCACCGGTCGAGCGGAGCGAGACCGGGACGTTTTCTCCCGTGTTTTGCGAGGAGGGTCAGCGGTGCTGACCCGACGAAGTAAAAGACGGGTGGTCGACGAACCCTGCGGTCAAACGCGACGATTAGGGACGCGGAGAACGAGCGAAGCATACTCACCGGACGCGAGTTTTCACCGGTCGAGCGCATCGCTGGCTACGAGAACGAATCTGTTCTATAGCCGAGCGGCACCCCAGCTACCGGCGACACGGAGGCACCCAGTCCGAACGCCGCGGAGACGACCCCGGACGACACGGAATCAGCCTCCATGTCGGCTAGTGACGTGCCGGCGACGGCGGACGCGTCCGAGACGACCGTGTCGGCGACGAGGGGGCGAGTGGCCAGAGCCGATCGACACTGTGGACGAAATCTCGACGGACGCCATGTCCGGGAGCGCCGGCGATATCCCAACGGACGACGAAATGACCACGACGACGGCGACCGAAACCGAGGCGGACAGCAACGCCACTTCGCCCGACATCGATACGGGGGCCGGTGGTGACGGACCACGCCGTCGGATGTGTTCCCAGACGGCGACGCGGACGAGCGCCTCGCAGCGGCGAAGCGCCTTCACGATGTCGCGGCGACTACCCCCGAGGACGCCGAAACCGAGCGTGTCGTCGAGGCTATCTTGATTCAAGGAGAGAATCCCGCCCTTCAGGGCGGGCGTGAATCTGACATGGTACTCGACACCCGCCATCGGTTGCCCGCTGAAACCCCAACGTTCAGTACACGCCGTCTCGTACACGATAGCAAGGGTTACGTCGGCTCTCGGCACTTGCGCGGGAGTACGAGACGCGCTGAAACCAGCGTCCGGGGTTTTCTCGGGCGTTGGTTCCCACGGGTCGGTTCTGCAACCGACTGCGGGGTTCGCGTCGTTCGCCAGCACGGGAACCCGGCCCACGGGTCGGGGAAGTGTGACCGGACCGACCGTGCCGTGAGGCATGACCGCTTGGGAGAGAGCCGCGTTGAGAAACCGCGCGGCGATGATTCGCTTGCGGATGGGAGCGCCCGTGACAGCGTCCCCAGAACGCTTTGCGTTCTGGTGTGCGAACGAGACGCTTCGCGTCTCGTTAACGCCACAGGACGCTCCCGAGCGAGGAACGAAACCCGTTCCACCGACCTCGGGAGAGATAGTCCTGAAACCTGCTCGGCAACAGGCCGGGTTTCCCCCTGTGTAGGGAAGCCCCGTCGTTTACGACGGGGAGGATGTCACTGAGGCAGAGCCGGACGAGAATGTTCGGCTTCAACTTGTCGACATACCCGATGACTCGACGGCGAGCGCGCTCGTGACGCGCTCCTCGATCTGGTCCTCGTTCAGAACATCGAACTGCTTGCATCGGTCGAAATCGACGACGGCGTCGAGTTCGGCCGTGACGAAGTCGCCGTCAATCCACCGGAAACGCCGCCCTGGTCGTAGAAGCTCGCAGCGAGGAAGAGTCGCGCGAGTCGGAGTGTCGTATAAACGTGGCTACGCTCGACTGAACTCCCATTGTGGTCGCCTGAGAGAAGGCGCTTCGAGGTGAACATCGGCTGTTTGGCGGGGTATATATTCTACTCCGTCACCTCGGCGGCCGGTTCGACGCGAATACTGGCCGCGATCGACGTCGGGAGGTGGACGTCTTGACCGTCGACGCGCACCGTCACCATGTCGATCGGCGCGATGGTGACCACGTCGAGTTCGGCACCGGGTTCGATGCCGCGCTCAGCGAGATACGCGAGGTGGTCGTCGTCCCGGTCGCTGACGCGTGCGACGGTGACCGTGTCGCCCTCCTCGGCGTCGGCGAGCGCGGCGGTGTCGTCGTCCGCGAGCGGTGTGAGCTCCGCGGTGGGGATCGGATCGCCATGCGGGTCGACGGCCGGTTCACCGAGCGCGCTGGCGACGCGGCGCTCGAAGGCCTCGCTAATGTGGTGTTCGAGCGCGTCGGCCTCCTCGTGGACCTCGCTCCAGTCGTAGTCGAGGTGTTCGGCGAGATACGATTCGAGGAGTCGGTGGTGGCGTAACACCTCTAAGGCGACCGTTTCGCCCTCCTCGCTGAGCTCGACGCCTTTGTACTTCTCGCGGACGATGAGGTCGCGCTCGTCGAGTTTCTCCACCATGCTCGTCACCGTCGGCGGCGTCACGCCGAGATACTCCGCGAGATCGGACGTCCGTATCGGCGGCTCACCCTCGCGCTGGAGGACGTAGATCGCTTTCAGGTAGTCTTCCATCACGTCGCTCAGCATCACTACACCGTGATAGACGCGTCCGAGACTTAGGGCTGCCGTCCGTCAGATCCCTTTGCTCATCAGGTGCGAGCGCAGGATGTCGCCGTCCTTGCTCCCCGTTCCCGCGTTGACGAGGACGAGCGTGTCGTCGGCGTCGAGTTCGCCACGCTCAGCGAGCGCGTAGGCGGTCGCAACCGCCGTGCCGCTCGACGCGGAGAGTTCGAGTCCGGCCGTTTCGGCCACCGACGTCGCCCCTTCCAGCGTCTCGGGATCGGGGACCGAGACGGCCCCGCCGTCCGTCGCGCGGATCGCGTCGAGCGCGAGATTGCCCCCGGCGGGATCGGGGATCTCGATGCGCCCGCAGATGGTGTCCGGGCGCTCCCACGGTTCGTGGCTCTCCCGGCCCTCCTCGAACGCGCGGACGATCGGGGCACACCCCTCGGCTTGCGCGGCGTAGAGCTTCGGGATCGCGTCCGTGAGGCCGGTTGCGTCGAGTTCGCGGGCCGCCTTATAGAATGCGTGGAGGCCGGTCCCGCGACCGGTCGGATGGATCACGACGTCCGGCGTCTCCCAGTCGAGCGCCGCCGCGATTTCGATGTACGCCGTCTTCAGCCCCTCGTGGGCGTACGGCGTCGCGAGCGCCTGCACCGGGTGCCAGTCGTCGCGCTCGGCGACTGCGTCCGCAAACGCCGCCTCGGCGTCATCGATTCGGCCCTCGACGACCGACATGTCGCCCCCGTGGACGTTCACCATCGCCTTGTTGGTGAACCCCGCGCGCGAGGGGACGAACGTGTGGCTGTCGAGGCCGGCACGGGCTGCGTACGCCGCCGCGGACTGCCCATCGTCGCCCGTCGAGGCGAGCGCCACGTCGCTCGCGCCGGCGCGTTTCGCCGCCGTCACCGCCACCGACTGCCCCCGATCGTCGATCGTCCCCGTCGGATTGCGCCCCTCGTCCTTCACGTAGACGGCAGCGACACCGAACTCCGCGGCCAGCGACGGCACCGGAACGAGCGGCGTCTCGCCCTCCATCGTCGTCACCGCCGCATCGGGGGCGAAGGGGAGCAACTCCCGGTAGCGCCACTGCGAGCGGGGCGAGCGCTCGGCGAACGTCTCGGGTGCCAGATCAAGCGCATCGAGGTCGTACGTCGCGTCGAGCACCCCCTCACAGGACGGGCAGCGTCCCGACACCTCGTCGGCGTCGAACATCGTGTCACAGGCCGTACACCGCACGCCCGCGAACGCCGGGTTCGTCTCCATGGTGGAACGTGGACGACGCGTGCGTTAAGCCCTGTCCTTCGGGATCGGTGGCTCTTTGGCGCTCAGTATCGACGTGGCGCGTATGACCGACGTCCTCGCGGACAAACGGACCGCGACGCGCTTTCGCGTGCTCGTCGAGATCGCGGACCGCCAGCCGGCCGTCAGTCAGGGGGAGATCGCCGACGCGGTCGGCGTCACCACGCAGGCCGTCAGCGAGTACATCCGGGAGCTCGTCGACGACGGCCTCGTCGAGAAGGAAGGGCGCTCGCGCTATCGCGTCACGAAGGAGGGCGTCGACTGGCTGTTGCGTACTGCGGACGACGTCCGGCGCTACGCTGATCGCGTCACGGAGGACGTCCTCGGGAGCGTCCACGAAGACGCCGCCATCGCGCTCAACGACGTCGAGGCCGGCGACGCCGTCACGCTCACGATGTGCGACGGCCTGCTTCACGCCGACCCGGCCGGCGAGGGCTCCGCCTCCGGCGTCGCCACCACCGACGCTGCGGCCGGCGAGGACGTCGGCGTCACCGGGTTCGAGGGGATTATCGACCTCGAACCCGGCCGCGTCACCGTCTATCAGCTCCCGCCCGTTCGATCCGGTGGGAGTGACACCGTCGATCTCGACGCGCTCCGCGACGCCGTCGCGGACGCCGAACTCGTCCTTGCGGCCGGCGTCGAGGCCGTCGTCGCCCTCAGAAAGATCGAGCGCCCCCCCGCAGTCACGTTCGCTGTCGGCGAGGTCGCGGCCGCGGCCGCCGGTCGCGGACTCGACACCGTCGTCGTCACCACCGCGGACACTGTTGGTCGCGTCACCGACCCACTGCGCGACGCCGATGCTCGTTACGAAGTCGCGGACCTGGGATAGCGAAGAGAAGAGCCGTCAGCCGATGTCGGGAGGGTCGTCAGCCGATGTAGCGCAGGTCCTCCTCGCCGCCCGCGCTCGGGCCCTGCTCCATCTGCTGCATCTGCTCGACGACGTCCTCCATCTCGTCGGCGCGCTCGTCGAGCGCCTCGTAGTCGACGTCGAACTCGAGGAGGTCCGCCAGGGTTTCGAGGACGGCGCGCGCGCTCTTCGGATCGACGAGGTAGCCCGACGTCTCACCCATCAGACACGCTGCGTCGAAGCCCCGCCGGCCGCCGAGGCCGACGAGTAGCCCCGACGTGCCGACGATGCCGCCCGCGGGCTCCTCCGAGCGGAACTCGACGCCGACGTCTTCGAGGGTCGCCTTCCGCTCATCGTCCGCGACCGCACCGACGACCGCGTGGTCCTCGACGAGTTCTCCCGTCGGGACGCCGCCGAGCGCGTACACCTCGCTGACGCCGAACTCGTCGGCGGCGTCGAGGAACGCGTTCGCGATCCGGTAGTGCCCGCGGCTGTCGGCGGCCTGGTGGTCGCCGGTGAGTACGAGGAGGTCGCGGCCCTCGGTCGTGATCGCGTGGAACGTCGCGTCGGCCAACGAGGCGACACCGTCCTCATCAACCGTCACCTGCGGGGGGAAGGCCTCGGAGAACACCCGCCGGACGAGCGTCCCCTCCCCCTCCTCGATGAGGTGTTCGGCGACGAGTTTTCCGACGTGGCCGACGCCCGGTAACCCCTCGATGAGGACCGGGTCGTCCAACTCGACGTCCGCGACGACCTCGATGTCGACTTCGTCCATGCGACTTACTCGCGTTCGCGGCGCTTAAGTTTGCGTCGGTACTCCCCGTACGGGTCGTCGGGATCGAACGGGGCGGGTGCCGAGTTCGCCGTCGGCTCGTCACACTTCGGACAGACGTCAGAAAGGGTGTACACGGGCCGATCGTGCGCGCGGCAGATGCGGATGTCCGCGTGCACGGTTACGGATTACGCTTCCTCTTCGAGCTGGCGCTCGCGGTGGAACTCGCCCATCCCACCGTGGCTCTCGACGTCCGCCGTCGCGCGCTCGGCGGCGGCTTCGAGTTCGGTCTCCGCCGTCTTGTAGTTCGGTGCCTCGACGCGCACGCGGTACTCGGGCGCACCGACGTACGTCACGTCGAGTTCCGCCTCGTCGGGGACGACGTCGTCGCCGTCTCCCTCGGCAGCCCGCAGCGCGGACTTGATGTCGTCGACGCCGGCCGGCGACGGCGATTCGAGGTGGACGTATCCGGTCACCGTGACGTACGGGACGGAGACGTTCTCGCGCGCCGTGCTGACGATGGCTTCGACGTCGTCGTCGTCGAGGTCACACGGTTCGAGAGCCTCCTGTCCGTGGATGGCGGCCTGCTCGAACCCATCGTAAAGCGAACCGAACTCGGCGACGAGCTCGTTCGCGATCGCGCGGAAGCGCTCGTCCTCGATCTCCTCGCCGAAGGCCAGCTCCATCCACTTATCGGCCTTCTGCTCGTTCTTCCACTCCTGGATCGCGTCGGAGCGCTGGTGGTCGTTGACGTCCTTGATCGAGAGATCGATCTGTTGGGCGGACGTATCGACGTCGAGGACCTTCGCGACGACCGTCTGGTCGACGCGGACGTGATCCCGGACGTTCTTGATCCAGCCGGATGCGACCTCGCTGATGTGGACCAGCCCGCGCTTATCGCGGTATTCCTCCAAGTCGACGAAGACGCCGAAGTCCTCGATCTCGTCGACCTTCCCGACGACGAGTTCGCCGGGTTCGGGCCAGCCCTCGTACTTCATCTGGCCTCGACGGTCTCGACGACCTCGCCTTCGAGGTCGGCCTTCCCACCGGTCGGGCGGGCGAGGGTCGTACCGCAGACCGCACACGCGACCGTCGCGGAGGCCTTCTCGAAGACGACCTGTTCGTTCTCACAGTCCGGGCATTGGACGCGGTAGAAGTTCCCAGCCATCGTTACTCCTGGAACTCCAGTTTGCCGGCGCGCCATCCCTCGCGGAGGTGGGCGTTGCCACACTCGCTGCAGCGGTACTTGAGGTCGGTTTTCTTTGTCGGCTTGTCGCCACCGGGCACCTTCGAGAACTTCCCGGAGTTCCCGATACGGGAGGTCTGGCGTTTCCGCTGACGGCCCTGGACCTTCGTCATGCCGGACGTGCGGCCCGAGCGGACCTTCTCGACCTCGTGCTCGTGGTGTTCGTGACAATGCGGACAGTAGGTGTTGAATCGTCGTGGCATCTCCATAGCGAATCAGCTCTGTTGTCTCTCGGTTCGACTCCGACGCTTAAAATGCACACGGTTCGACGTCGCCAGTCGGCGCAACCGTCTTGTGACATGCCCACACGATTACGCACATGCGACGCGTCATCCCCGTCCTCTGTGTCCTCCTGCTCCTCGGCGCGTTTGTCGCGCCCGCTACCGCCCGGCCGCCGCCGCGCGACGTCTCCGGTTTCGCCGGCGGCTTTGATGGCGGCCAGTATCAGCCGTACGACTACCCCGCGTCGAACGTCTCGAACGTCACGCTGACCGTCGCTGTCTCCGCGAACGGGACGAGCGCATGGACGGAGCGCGCGACGCTCACGAACCCCGAGGCCGCGGATGCCCTCCGCGCGAACGAGACACTCAGACGCGCCGTCGTCGCGTCCCGCTTCGATCACCGTTTCGCGCGCGACACTGGCGCGTTACACTCCCGCGTACGTGGTGACACGCTCGTCGTCACCTATCGCCTCGCTGGCGTCGTTCATCGTGCGTCCGGTAGTGGCCTCCTCCTCGCGCCGTTCGCGGACTACCGCAACGTCTACGAACCCGGTCGCGCCGACGTGACGATCCACGCTCCGGCCGGCTACCGCGTCGTCTCCCACCCGGCCGCGATGGCTTCGGCGGGTGACGTCCTCCGGTGGAACGCCACGATCGGCGCGGGCGACGCCGGTGTTTCGCCCGGCCTCGTGACGTTCGCGCCCGCCAGCGCAGTCCTCCCATATCTCCGAGCCGAGCTCGCCGTCCTCGCCACGTACGGCCTCTCGACGCTCGGTATCGGCGCGGCGTACGCGTTGCTGTTCGGCCTCCCGCTCGCGCTCGTCGGGAGCGGGTCCGTCGCGCTCACGGGCCGCCGTTCCCGGGACGTCTGGGGAACCCTGCTGGGCGTCGTTGCCGCGACTGGTGTTGGGGCGGCCATCGTGCACTACCCCGCGACGGGGAGCGTCGTCGCGCACGCGTTCCACCCCTTCTTGCTCACCTTCGTCGCGCTCCCGCTCGCGCTCCTCGCCACCGTCGCCGGGCTCGGACTCCACGCCGTCGCGCGCCGTCGCATGTAGCGTCGCCAGTGCGATGGGTTTAATCGGCGGCCCGCTGAACCGTCGCGCATGAAGCGGCTCATCATCCACGGGGACCCCGGCGTCCGCAACGGCGCGGTCATCGAGCGCGACGGCGCGGAGAAGGTCCTCTTCGGTGTGACCCGAAACGGCGACTGGCACGGCCCCGAGCGCGTCCAGCTCTGGTGCGTCATGGGTGATCGCGACGAGCACGAAGCGTACGAGAAACGCAACTACGTCCCCCACTGGCTCGACGTCGAAACCGTCGACGCCGAGGACGTCACGGTCGTCACCGAGTCGCAGACGTCGATGACGGTCGAGTAGACGGTTCTTTTTCGGTCTGCGTCGCGCGATGTCCGTCGATGTTGCTGACGGTCGGGCGTCGCTCGCCGTATGCGCCGCTCCTCGTGTGCGTCGCTTCCCGTGTAAGAGAGTGGTGGTGAAGGAGCGGCGGAGCACGAGTGATCGCGTACCGAGTGTCGCGGTAGATCGAAGCGACTGCTTCAGGGCGTGAGTGACGGAAGAGAACGGACGGAACGCGGAGATAGCGGGTGGTAGATTTGAACTACCGATCTCCGGGTTATGAGCCCGGCGGAATCTCCTGGCTATCCCAACCCGCTGATTCTTCGTAACGCCCTCCTGCGGATAAGGCTTGCGAAGGTCGGTGCCGTGTGGGGGTTCTTCTCTCCCTCAGAGCCCGAGCTCGTCGGCGAACGCCTCGGCGGCCGCGGCGGACGACTCCGGCCCGCGAGCGGTCACGAGATCGCCGTCGACCGTGACTGAGGTGTCCGTGTCGAGTTCGGCGTCCCAGTTCCCGCCGGCCGCAACGACCTCGTCCTCGACCCAGTAGGGGAGCTTTCGCCCGTCCGGCATTCGGTCGTGCTCGTCGACGATCCCCTCTTCCCACGCGTTCGGGAAGCCGGTGACGTCGCGACCGTCGACGAGGAACCCACCGTCGGCGTCGCGGGTGAATCCGAGGATGCCGACGGCGTGGCAGACGACGAGCGCCTTCCCTTCGTCGCCCGCAACCTGCTCGCGGAGGAGGCGACGCGCGTCGCGGTCCTGATTCACGTCCCATTCGGTGCCGTGGCCGCCGGGGAAGACGACCGCATCGTACGCATCGCTCTCCACCGCGGCGAGCGGCTCGGGATCGTTCAGTCGCTCGTCGGTCTCGTCGACCTCGCGGACGCGTTCGGCGGTCTCCTCGCCGACGTTCTCCGGATCGACGGAGCGCTCGTCGACGACCGGCGGGTTCCCGGTTGGCGTCGCTACGGTGACGTCCGCACCGTGCGCGTCGAGCGTCGTGAGCGGCTCGATACACTCTTCTCCCCAATACCCTTCCTCGCTGACGACGAACAGCACTGACGACATGACGACCCGTGGTTCGAGCGCCGCGACGTTAACCGTGACCGCATACGCGACGCTCGCCGCTTCGACGCTGTCGGTGACGTCGCACTCGACCACACCCACTGGTGGCCATCCGTGGCCGCCCGTACCCGCGCGCCCGTGACCACCGGCGACGCGACGTTTATACGCCGACGGCGATGACGTCGTATCAACATGGTCGAGCGCGGCGATCTCACGCGACGCCGCTTCCTCGCGGCCGGCGCGGGAGCGGCGTCATTCTCCCTCGCTGGCTGTTTCGGCGACGCGGGGCCGGCACCGGCGGCGACGTTCACGCTCGGGACGAGCGGGTCGTTCGCGGGCCTGAACCCGTTGACGACCGCCTCCGCCCAGTCGTGGATCCTCCTCGATCTGGTGTACGAGAGCGGGACCGTCGTCGACCCCGTAACGTTCGACGTCCGCCCGAACGTCTTCACGGACTGGCGACTCGCGGGCGCGGACGACGACGCGGCCGGCCTCGCGATCGACGTCGCGGTTCGGGACGGCCTGACGTTCACCGACGGGACGCCGCTCACGGCCGACGACGTGCGCTTTACGTACCGCTACCTCCGCGAGCAGCGCCCGGCGCGCTACCTCCCGGTCGTCTCCACGATCACCGCCGTCACGGACGCGCCCGGCGGCTGGGACGTTCGTCTCCATCTCTCCGAACCCGTCGGGACGTACGCGAGCAGCACGCTCGCGCTCCCAATCCTCCCGGAACACGTCTGGCGCGACGTCGCGGACTATCGGCGCTATCGTCCCTCCGAACACGGTGGGCCGGTCGGTCTCGGCCCGGCGAGCGTCACCTCGTACGACCCTGATACGTCCGCGTCGCTCGCCTTCCGCGACCCCGACGCGTACGCCCTCTCCTCCCTCGACTGGCTCCGCGATCACGACGTCCTCGACGCCGGCGGGCCGTTCCTCGACGAGCTCCGCGTGCAGGTGTACGGCTCCGACGCCGCGCTCCAGCGCGCGTTCCTCGACGGCGAGGTCGACTCCGTCTTCCGGACGGCCGCCGCCTCAGCCATCCCGGACGTCGAGGCCGCGGCCGGCAAGACGCTCGTCGAGGGGTCGGCAACCGGTTTCGGCTTCTACGGCTTCAACCTCCGGCGCGCGCCGCTCGACGACCTCGTCTTCCGACAGACGCTGGCGTTCGCCTTCGACGACTACCACTACGTCACCGAACTCCACGACGGCTACGTCCGCGCGGGGGATTTCGTCGTCCCGCCGGAGTACACGGCCGTCCGCCCGGAGACGGCCGCGGGGGCCGACGCCGACGTCCTCACCGACCCCGCGACGGAGGCCTACGCGTATCGCGCCCGCGACGATGGTGCCGCCCTCGACGTCGCGGCCGTCCGGGACTTCCTCACCGGCGGCGAGCCGATCACGGGTCCGGCCGGGACGTACGCCGGGCGCGAGTATCCCGGAAGCCTCACAGGCGCTCACGCGAGCCAGCGCGGCGCGCGCCACGACTACACCTTCGGACCGGTCCGCTCGGACGCGCTCGCCGACGCCGACACGGATCGCGAACTACGCGTCGACGGCCGGACGATCCCCGATATCATGGGTGGCCCCCTCGACATTCTCATCACGCCCGCATCAAGCTCGCCCGAGCGCTCGGCGATGACGACCGACTGGATCGAGACGCTCGGCCGCCTCGGCATCCCGGCGACGCGCACCGTATTAAGCCTCGGTGCGATGGTAGACACCGTCTACGCCCGCGAGGAGTTCGACGTCTATCCGGTGAGCATCGGCGGGGTCTCCCCCTTCGCGGTCACGACGCTCTACTCGCTCTTCCACGGCGACAGCGCCGACGCCGCGGGCGACGACACCGTCCGGGCGAACAACGCGATGGGGTACGGGCTGTTCGAGCACGCGAGCGCGGACGGCCTCATCGAGCGCGCGCTCCGCGAGACCGACACCGCGCGACGCAACGCTCTCGCCCGGCGTGCCGTCGAGCGCATCTATCTCGACGCCCCGGTGATGGTGACCGACTATCCGCGGCCCAGGTGGCCCCTCGACACTGACGCGTGGACGAACTACGTGTCGAACATCCCCGCGCCCGGCTCGACGAACCTCGCCACCGAACTCACGCAACTCAGACCGCGGAGGTGAGTCGCGTGGGCGAAACCGGGATCGTGGCCGCACCCCGTCGACGCGTTCGCGGCCGGACGCGCCGTCGCTCGGGGTGGTCCGCGTGACGCGATTCAGCGCGGCCTACCTCGTCCGCCGTCTCGCCGTCGCGTACGCCACCCTCCTCGTCGTCATGACGGTCCTCTTTGTCCTCCTGCGCGCGATGCCGGGAACGTTCGTCAGCGCGATGACGACGCCGGGGATGACCGGCGCGCAGGTCGCTCGCTTGGAGGCCGCGTGGGGCGTCCACGATCCCCTCTGGGTGCAGTACCTCCGCTTCCTGCTCAACTATCAGACCGGCCGGTTCGGCTGGTCGCCGACGATGCACGCGCCCGTCGCCGACGTCCTCGCGCGCCGCCTCCCGCGGACGCTGATTCTCTTCGGCGCGGCCTTCCTCGCCTGCTACGTCGTCGGCCCGCTCATCGGCATGGTGCTCGGCTGGTACCGCGACGCGCGTGGCGGGACGCTCGCACTCGCCGTCTCGCTGTTCGTCTACGCTACACCGGTCTTCTGGGTCGCGTGGCTGCTCGTCTGGCTCTTCGATCACCACCTCGGCTGGCTCCCCAGTGCGCACATGGTGGCGCAGTTCCCACCGTTCGCCCTCGCGCCCGTCCCCGTGACGGTCGACTTCCTCCGCCACCTCGCGCTCCCGTTGCTCTCCGTCGTCGCGATCGGCTGGGTCGGCGCGACGTTACTCGTCCGCCCCGCGATGCGTGACGCCGCGCGCTCCGACTTCGTTCACCTCGCGCGGGCGAAGGGGCTGCGCGAACGCACCGTCCTGTTCAAACACGCCGGGCGCAACGCGCTCGTCCCCGTGACGACGAGCGCCGCGATCGCCCTCGCCTTCCTCGTTGATGGAGCCGTCGTCACCGAGACCGTCTTCTCGTGGCCGGGGATGGGGCAGCTGATCGTCACCGCCGTCCTCGATCGCGACTACCCGCTCGCGCAGGCCGCGTTCTTCCTCATCGCTGTCGTCGTCGTCGCCGTCCGCCTCTGCCTCGACATCGCGTACACGTACCTCGACCCGCGCGTCTCGTTTGGGGGGCGCGAGCCATGACGGATCGAGACACCGGACGCGAGACGAACCGAGACACCGAGCGCAATCCGGGCCCTGACGCCACCACCCCCTCGCGTTCCCCGGCGAAGCCGTCGGCCACCACGCCGCAGGCCTCCCCGCGCGCCCCACACGCACGTCACACGCTCCGGCGGTTCCTGACGAACCCGCTCGCCGTCGTCGGAACGACCGTTCTCTGCGTCGTCGCGTGCTGCGCGCTCGTCCCAAGCGTCGTCGCCCCCCACGGTCCCGAGTGGGTCGCGTACGTCGGGGCAGGCGACGGCCGCTTGACGCTCTCCCAATCGCGCTCCCTCCCGCATCCGCCGGCGTTCGGCGACCCCTTCTTCGCGCCGCTCGGCACGACCGCGTCCGGCCACGGCGTTCTCACCGAACTCGTCTACGGTGCGCGTACCGCGCTCCTCGTCGGCCTCGCCGCGGCGCTCGCCTCGTCGCTCGTCGGCGTTCCGCTCGGGCTTCTCAGCGGCTACTATGGCGGGACGTGGCTCGACGAGGCGATCCAGCGGCTCGTGGACGTCCTCTACGGTGTCCCGTTCCTCCCGTTCGTCGTCGTGCTCGTCGCTATGCGCGGGGCGTCCACGACCAATATCGTTCTCGCGATCGCCGCGACGGCGTGGCTGAACAACTGTGTCGTCGTCCGGGGCACGACGCTGTCGCTGACCCGACGAACCTACGTGGACGCCGCACGCGCCGCTGGCCTCCCCGCCCGGCGGATCGTCACCAGACACGTCCTCCCGGACGTCCTCCCCATCGCTGCGGTCCTGCTCGTCCAGGACGCTGCGACCGCGATCCTCGCCCACGCCACCCTCGCGTATCTCGGCCTCGCGGACGTCACGACGGCCTCGTGGGGCGTGATGCTTCAGCAGGTGCAAGCGACCGGCTACGTCTTCACCGCGCCGTGGTGGCTCCTCCCGCCCGGCCTCGCCATCGCGTGCCTCGTCGCCGCCTTCTACTACGTCGGGCACGCAGTCGAGGAGGTGACGCGCACAGACTGATGCTCCTCGACATCGACTCCCTCACGGTCCGCTATCGCGCGCTCGACGGTGACGTCCACGCGCTGACGGACGCGTCGCTCGCAATCGAACGTGGCAGGACGGTCGGCCTGCTCGGCGAGTCGGGATCGGGCAAGACCACGCTCGCCCGCGCGCTCGTCGGCCTGCTCTCCGAGGCGGGTGAGGTCGTCGACGGCCACGCGTGGTTCGACGCTGTGCCGCCGGCGTGGGCCGGTGCTAATGGGACGCCGCGTCCGAATGTCCTCGCCGACGAGGCGTACCCGGTGCGCGACGACGGCGCGACTGACCTGCTCGCGCTCCCCGAGGCGCACCTCCGCGACCTCCGGTGGGCCGAGATCGCGCTCGTCCCGCAGCGCGCGATGGGTGCACTCGACCCCGCGTACACGGTCGGCGAGCAGATCGCTGAAGCCGTCCGCCGACACGAACCCGGAGTCGACGCCGACCGGCGCGCCCGTGACACCCTCGCACGCGTCGGCATCGGTGCGGCCCGTGCGGACGACCACCCGCACGAACTCTCGGGCGGCGAGCGTCAGCGCACCGTCCTCGCGATGGCGCTCGCGTGCGACCCCGCACTGATCGTCGCCGACGAACCAACGACCGGCCTCGACGCCGTGGTCCGCGATCGGGTGCTCGACGACCTCGCGGCGCTCGACGCCGCCGTCCTCCTCGTCAGCCACGACCTCGCTGTCCTCGCTGAAACCTGTGAGCGACTCGCCGTCCTTCACGACGGGCGCGTGGTGGAAACCGGATCCACGGAGACGGTGCTCGGCGATCCCACGAGTGCGCACACGGCCGCCCTCTGCGACGCGTGGCGCGCCGGGACGGAGGGCACATGGGACTGATCGAACTTGAGGGCGTGACGAAGACGTACGGCGGCGAGCGCGGCCTCCTCGACATGCTTCGACGCCGCGAACCCACGTCGATCCGCGCGCTCGACGACGTCTCCCTCTCCATCGAACGCGGCGAGACGTACGGCCTGCTCGGCGAGTCGGGGTCGGGTAAGACCACGCTCTGTCGCCTCCTCGTCGCCCTCAACGAGCCGAGCGCCGGGACGGTGCGCTTCGACGGCCGCGACGTTCACGCACACTCGGGGCGCACAGAGCGTGACTTCCGCGCGCGCGTCCAACCGGTGTTTCAGGACCCCTACGAGAGCCTGAACCCGACCGTGTCAGTCGGCCGCTCGGTCGCCGAACCGCTCCCCGAATCGCTCGACGGGACGGCGCGTCGCGAACGCGTCCGCCGCGTCCTCGCCGATGTCGGCCTCACACCCGTCGACGCGTACGTCAATGCCTACCCGTCCGCCCTTTCCGGCGGCGAACGCCAGCGCGTCGCGCTCGCCCGCGCGCTTGCTCCCGAGCCGGACGTCGTCGTCCTCGACGAGCCGGTCTCGATGCTCGATGCACGCACCCGCGCTGACGTCCTCGGGCTCCTCGCCGACCTCCAGCACGAATACGGGCTCACGTACGTCCTCGTCAGTCACGACTACCGCCTCCTTCGGGGAGTCTGCGATCGCGTCGCCGTCCTCTATCGCGGTCGCGTCGTCGAGCGCGGCCCCGCAGAGACCGTTCTCGACGACCCACACCACCCCTACACGGCCGCGCTGCGCGACGCGACACCGACGATCGACCCGACGACTGAGCGCCGCCACGCGGACGTCACGCCCGCCGTCACGGACGCCGACGATCCGCCGTCGGGCTGTCACTTCCACCCGCGCTGTCCGCGCGTCGTTCCACCAGACGGCTGGACCGGGAGCCGCGACGCCTTCCGGCGCGCCCTCCGCTTCCGCCGCCGCATCGCCGCACGCGACCCGATTCTCGACGGCTACGACAGCGCCGCTACCGTCCTCGCCCACGGCCTCGTCCTCGACCTGCCGCGCGCCCACCGGACGAGCGCCGAACGCGACTCCGACGGCACGCGCGTCGATCCCGACACGCTCGCCCTCGGCCGCGACGAACGCGCCGCCCTCGACGCCGCCGCGGCCGCGGTCGTTCGCGGCGACTACGACTCGGCATACGCAGCGCTGTGCGGCGTCGTCGAAACGGTCTGCGCGCGCGAGTCGCCCGCCGAGCGGAGCGTCGACGGACGAACCGTCGCCTGTCACGATCCGATGTCGGCCGCTCGTGACGTGTAACGTGTCGCGCCGCCGCTATTCGAGTAGTGACGCCGCTATTCGAGCAGCGTCGTGAACGCCCGCCAACAACCGTAGGCGAGCGCGAGAAGCACGCAGCCGAACGCGATGATCGGGCCGCTCACTCGCAGTGGAACCGCTCCATAGGCGGTGAGGCCGGCCGCGAGCGCCGCCCCGAACCCAGCGATCGCGTAGCCGAACACGAGCGCGCCGACGCCGCAGAGCGCCGCGAGCGCGCACAGCGGGCCGCGGACGGACGCCGGAACGCGCGGGAGCGAGCGCATTGCTCGGCCGTACGCGGTGCCCGCACGTCAAACGTCGTCATTCGCCGTCGCGGCTCGCCCACGGCGCAGTGACGACCCGCGTCCTGTGTCCGTTCGCTACCCGTCGCCGTGCTCGTCCGTGATGACGACCTCGCCGTCCACGACGTCGACGTTGATCAGCGTCTTCACCTCAACGTCCGTCTCGTCGAGCTCGGTCGGCCCCGCCTTCTTGATGACCGCAAGCACGTCCGCGACGTCCGCGCCGACGTGTTCGAGCGCGTCCGTGATCGCGCGCAGCGTGCCGCCCGTCGAAAGCACGTCGTCGAGGACGACGACGCGGTCGCCCGCCTGTACGTCGTTGATGTACATCTCGGACTCCGAGTAGCCCGTCTGCTGGGTGAGCGACACCTCGTCCTCGAGGCCGTACTCGCGTTTGCGGATGACGACGAGCGGGATGTCGGTCATCAGCGAGAGCGCCGTCGAGATGTGGATACCCATCGCCGCCGGCGTCACGATTTTGTCCACGTCGTCGAGGTCCGCCTTCCGGATGAGGCGGATCGTGATCTCGCGAAGAAGCTCGGGCTCCAGCATCGGCACGCCGTCGCTGATCGGGTGGACGAAGTAGTGATAGCCGTCCTTCTCGATGATCGGCGCGTCGAGCAACGAGCGCTTCAGTCGATCCATGTTGCCTCTTCGAGCGCGCGCAATAAAGCCTGACGGACCGATCGCCCATCCGATCGATCGCCGCCCACCACCATCCACCTCGACCGCCGTCGGTCGCCGGCGGACACGCTTAAGCCCTCGACCCGGATAGGCGCGTACGATGCCACGCTGGACCGCCGCCGAGTACGAGAACCCACTGGCCGTCCTCTTCGTCTGGGTGAGTGCGCTGCTCCCTTGGGAGGTCGCGTACGCCACGCTTTCCGGCCCCAACGTCTCCCTCCTCTTCGTCCGCTGGCCGTTCTTCCAGCTCCGACGGCTCGCCGACCTGACGAGTGCCGCCAGCGAACTCTCCGTCGCCCTCTCGCTCAACGCCTACCAGTATCAAGCCGGGACGACCATTCGCACCGGCTATCTCGTCTGGACCGTCGTCTCCCTCGCCTCCCTCGGCCTTCTCGCCTTCAGCGTCTACTTCTACTCCCGCGAGGACGCCGTGCTCGCGCGCCTCTCTCGGCCCGCGCCCCTCATCGGCGCGGCGCTCTGCGTCACCGGTTTGGGCTATCTCGGTGCCGGCTACGCCATCTACGCCACCGGCTTCGGCGGCATCCACGTCCCCGTCGGCGCGCTCTTCCAACTCCTCTTCGGCGCGCTCCTCCTCACCAACGACCCCGCCTGAGCCGCGGATCATAAGTACGGGCCGCGCGAGGTGGCCGATATGGCTCCGGTCCCACCCGTGTTGCTCGCCGCCGCCGCAATCGTCGTCCTCCTCGTCCTCACCGTCCTCTGGTGGCGCTCGCGCGACGACGCCAGCGCATCCAAACGCGCCCACGAAGCCGCCCAGGAACGCGACCCGCCGGTCGACATCGGCGAGACGTACGAGTTCGGCGTCACCGAGTTCAGCGACCACCATTCCGGCGAGCGCGTCGCTGTCGGCAAAGTCGAAGGATTCGTCGTCTTCACCGAGGACGTCCCCAACACCGTCGAGGCGGGCGACGTCATCCGTGCAAAAGTCATGTCGTTCAACCGCGACAACACGTCCGCCGACGCGACGTACGAAGGCCGGGCGTGATGGGCGGGCCGGTTGAGACCGACGGGGTAGAGCCTGAATACGCGTCCCCCGGAGAAGTACCGCGTGGACTTCGTGGATTGGCCCTTCTCAAAACTCGACGACTATTCGGACGTAGGGGAGATGTTTGACGCCCACTACAAGATCGTTCGAGCGGAGAAGCCGAAGTATGCGGTCGCCCCAGACGTAGACGAGTTCACGACTTATACGGACGTGAAGGCGTGGGCTGACGAACTGGGGGAGTATGCGGAAACCGTTATCGTTGTCCCGAAGACGATCCATCCCAAGGAGGTTGCTCGACGCTTCCGGGTGGGTATGCCGTGCCAGCCTCGGTATGGGCCGACACCGTGGCAATGGACTGAATACTCGACGTGCGCGGAAGTCCACTTACTCGGTGGGAGTCCGGTGAAGCACGCCGAGATCATGAAGTACCATATCCCGGTTGAGTCGGTGGATACGACGAGCCCGGTGAAGGCGGCCCGATTCGGTGATTACTGGAACGGGAGCCAATGGTACAACTCGACTGGTGGCTTCTACTGGTGCCTGAAACAGTCCTACAGGAATATGCGGCGGTCGATGAACCCACGCCGAGAGGTATGGGACCCCGGAACCGGCACGAGGATTACGTAGAGGACTTTATCGAGAACGGCCTGGACGCGGACTGCTGGGACGACGAGGAACCAGCGCCGAGCCGGTTCTACGAGATGTACGCTTGAATATGAGCGACGAAATCCCTGGCCCAGAAGTGTACGTAACGATTGCCTATTCCGGCCTCCCTCCGTATGCAAACCGACACGGCCGGAATTAGCGGATGGATTTCCAGACGCGATCTCCCTCGCTGCGATAGATGTTCCTATTCGATTGTAGAGTTAACGCACCGTCACGGGGAATGGGAAGTGACGGGTTCTGAAACAGCAGGTCCAGAGTATCATCGACCCGGTTTCACTGAACTCATTAGTAGTGGCTGCACCTACTCTACCGAAGATTTTGACGACGCAGTTGAGAAGGTTCACGAGTTCATCAGTACTCTCTCTTATAGATAGAGAGACTACCCAGACCGATCAAATTTGGACAGCACTTTCTTGTCGCTTGTTAACCAGACAAGACTCATAATCTGTTTCGAAGGTAGGGTCATACATCCCGAGCAGATGCTCACCAAGGACGCTACCGAGTAGGGGCGGAACCGCATTACCGATTTGATCAGCGATATCACTCTTACTGCCAACAAACTCGAAATCATCCGGGAAGCTCTGTATTCTTGCTCCCTCTCGTGGAGTCAGTGCCCGATTCTGATACGGGTGAATACACTTATTCGAGGCAGGGTGAACGAAGTTCACAGTTAGAGTCACAGATGGTAAATCTGGGTCGATTCGAGAATAACTTGAGCTGTAGCCACTGGAGATGTAGTTCTCAGCGTCATCCACATCGTCATCCTCTTTCAGATTTTCAATTGTCTTCTGTTTGTTTGGCCCACTGTTTCGGATAATCGTCATCATCTTCTCGCCGTGGTTTGTGGCTTTATGAAAAGTTAGATTCTCCGAGTCCCGTCGCATCACGGATTGATACTCGTTCTGTGGGTCGTTAGTATACTCCGTGGCCTCCTCCCCTGCCTCAATTTCGGGGAGGTCATCGATGGCATCCATCACTGTTCTCGCTGGTGAGAGTGAACCAGTGTTGTGGAAGTCATCTAAGGTCGGTTGAGTCGTGATCACCTTCGACTTATCCCGGTAACCAATCGTTCGCCCACTCGTTCTGTGGGTGGGTTCAGGGAACTCAATTTCACGTTCGTCAGCCACACCGATCATAATTAGACGCTCTCGGCGCTGGGGCAGCCCAAAATTGGCCCCGTTTAGAATACGCCAATCTGCGCTGTAATTGATCTGGTTAACATCTTGGAGAATCTTTGAAATAGTTTCTCCGTCCTGATGAGTCGCCAACCCAACTACGTTCTCCATGACGAAGAAGTCTGGTTCGTAGTATTCTACGAACTCAACGAAGTCAGTATATAGCCCGTTTCTCTCGTCTTTGGTCTCTTCCCCTCTATCGGGCCTGATAGATGAGAAACCTTGACATGGCGGCCCACCGACGATAACCTGCACGTCTTCAGGAGCCACACCAGTTTCCTTAGAGACTTTCTCAGGGGGCCATTCTCGAATGTCCCCCTCAACAACTTCCGCGTGTGGGTGATTTTTCTTGAATGTGCCTATCGCAGCCTCCTTTTTGTCCAGTCCTAATAGAACCTCAAATTCACCGGAGGGGTGTGTTTCGAATCCATATGAGAATCCCCCTGTTCCGCAGAAGAGGTCTATGATGCCAACCATCTCTATATGAGACAATCGTCTCGGGTGGGTTTAAATATTGCCAATCGGTGAAGACGAGTCATAGTCTCTGGTTAGGGGTGATAGTGTAATAGCTTTCCCGAAATAGACACTGAGATAACATGATTGGATATTTACGAGACAATTGTCTCAATTATATTTAACGATACCCAGTCCTCTCGTGGTAATATGGATGATGAGTTTAAGCAGAAACTGGGAAATAGAATCAAAGAGCTTCGAGAGTTACAAAATAGCTCACTGGAAGAAGTAGCAGAGAAGGCGGATATTCACAGAACGACTCTCGGAAAAATCGAGCGTGGGAACCGAGAGCCGAGCATTTCGATTGCTCTTCGAATTGCTGAGGCGTTAGATGTTACTGTTACCGAACTTGTTAATCCAGACTCATTCAGGACACCAAAGGAGGAACATGTAGTTTCAAACGCGGACATATATGACAAAGTCCCCTTTGGTGAAGCAGCAGTTTTGAGAGGAATCGAGGAAACATATGAAAATCTCGACACTATCGACTTTGCATTCCAGCGCCGAGGAGCCGAGCCGCTCGCAGAACAATTTGATGAATACTCTGCCCTTTCAACCGTCATCGGTGAGTTCTTCGCTACTGGAGTTGCATCAGCGTCTGATGGACTATACGAAGTGAACGCGGGTGATTTCCCTGATCTAATTAGCACTGGGAAGAAGGAGGGGATTCCCGGAATTGAGGTTAAGGTAGCTATGGAGAAGAATATGCCCGAAGGCCATCTCCCGAAGCCCGGAATGTATATTGTTATCAGATATATTTTAGCTGACCGAGACAAGAACTATGTGAAAGGTGAGCGAGGAGACACTGCATGGGTTTGGGAAGTTCGAATGGGAGAGATCGAGGAAGATCAATTCAACAAGAGCGACACTAAAGGGGACTCCGGGAAAACTGCGACGTTTTCAGCAGATGCACTCTGGGACTTCGATTGTGTATATCTTGACCCAGAACTAATCCCCTACTCACGGTATAAGGACAAAGGGGCTCTGGCAGAGGTACAGGGACAACAGCAACTCTCTGAAGGGTCGACCCACTAAAGACCATTAATTGGTTATAACGAGGCTATTAGATAACACTCGATGCAGGACATTCCACAACCAGCAGATGAACCGTATGTGGTGGGCGACACGGTCAAGATATATCTCGGAGAGACCGACTTGGACTCTCGATTCCACAACCGCGTCTGTACTATCATCGAGGTTCGACGAGACGAGCTGAGTGATTTGACTGAACGGAAATTAGATCAATACGAGTACCGGCTCGCAGACGACGGCGAAGAGATCGACTTGTGGTTCCGCCATTTTGACCTCGTCCCGGTGCAGGAATCCGACTGAACTCCGCGCGGTATTCACTTCCTGCCGCGCGCAGTTCCCGCCGCACGCTGAACCTCTCTGTTTTCTGAGTCCTTCTTGGGCGAGATGCCGGCTCGTTAACGGCTATTCCACTACCGGTCCGTATTGCCGATAGGTGAGTACCAGATTTTCGACACACGGCGGGGTTCGGGAGTCGATTTGGGGATGATTACCTACGCTGATTACCCCGAAAGGCTTTTTAAGTTACCCGCTGAAATACCTGTGTTCGCCACTCTAAGAGTTTGAAGAACGGGAGAGTGGGGCCGGAGGGATTTGAACCCCCGATCGACTGATATCTCCGGTGCGCCTCGGAACTCCAGAGGGTCGTCGTCGCGGCGAGGTGATCAGCCCGCCGCTCGGTATACCAGTCTGGAATTTCGTCCCGGGCGCGTGGCCTCTGGAGTCAGTCGCCATCCCTGGCTTGGCCACAGCCCCACGCACTCCGTCGTAGGACGATTCCGCCTAAATGGGTTTCGATCCGCTAGTCCCGGTCGGTCTCGTACCAGTCGCACTCTTGGCACTTGTAGCCGGTGACGTACTCGGTGACGCTCGGCATGTACCCGACGGAGACGACGTCGCCGCCGCACTCCGGGCAGTCGCGGTCAGTATCCTCGATCTCCTCGGCTTCCATGACGTCGTCGTCCTCGATAAGCTCGGCGAGGCTGCGTGGCGTCACCATTCGCCCTTGGACGACGCGATTCGCTGGCATACCTCCACCGAGTGGTGGGGTCGCCGTAAACGCACCGTTACAGCCAGGGGGCGCGTTCCTCGCCGTTCTCGCCGGGGTATCCGTATGGGGCGTCGGTGTCGGCGTGATCGTCGGCCCCGTTGGTTCCCGCGTCCGCCTGTCCGGGGTCGATTGCGAGCAGTCCGGCGAGCGCGAAGACGGGGAGCGCCGCGCCCTCGGGAACGATCCCGAAGAGCGAGAGCGCGAGCGTCCCGAGCGCGACGGCGCTCCCGAAGCGGAAGCGGTCGATGTCGAGCAAGTGGCGCAGGTGGGGTTCGAGCAGCGCGACGCCGAGCGCGAAGCCGACGGCGACGACGGCAGCAGCCGCGGCAGCGACAATCACGCCGGGCTCGACGTGAACGGCGAGCGTCGCGGACGTCGGCCGGACGCTGGCGAGGAGGCCGAGACCGACGACGATGCCGGGGCTTGGAAGGTAGTCGCCGATGCGCGAACTCGCCGTCTTCGCGGCGATCGCGAGAACGACGAAGGCGGCGAAGCGCTCGAAGATCGCGGTGTCGAGGACGCTCTCGATCGTGGGCGCGAGTGCGGCGACGGCGACCGCGCCGACGACGAGCGGGACGCCGACGGTGAGGACGGCGCGCGCCTTCTCGCGACGGTCGCCTCCCATTTCGACGAGGACGACGGCGACGGTGGCGCTCCCGCCGAAGACGAGGAGGCCGACCTGTAACGCGCCCGTCGGGATCACCAGCGGGCCGACAGCCGTAGTCTCGGTAAGCGCACCGCTGAGGACGAGCGCGGCGAAGATACCATCAACGAGCGGGAGGAGCATGACGGTCGCGAGGAGCCGCGTCGCGCCGCCGACACGTTGCTCTAAGCGGAGGGCGATCGGGTGTCCGGAGATACTCATCTCAGGGGCGATGGCCGTAACCACCGGCCGAACGGCGATAGGCGGGATGGTACGACGACGGCCGAAGGGCCATCTGTCGCCGCCAGAATGTGGTGGCTCCCGTAAACAGCCCCATGGGTTTTGTAAAGTCGCCGGAGCACTGTGGCTGGTCACCGGCGATACGGACTGCGAAGGGGCTGCGGGAGTCCATACTCGACTAGTCCCGGTTGAGAGACATAAGCGTTGTGTGGGACGTGGCGACACGCGGCGTTCGATCCGACGCGAAACGCCGCCGAACTCGATGAACGTCCAGTTTCCGGGCCGATACACCACGGCTTCTCCCCTCATACACGGTCGCCCGTGATCGTGTCCACTCAGGTCGGTCGATCGAGCGCGCGCCGTCACACCCGAACGGTATGCACGACCATGACGATGTTGGGCACACTACCCGGCCGGTTACAGAACGTTTTTGCGTATCGGGCGACCACAGTTTACATGGCGAACGACGAGCGATCACGAGGCACTTTCTCCGAGAAGCTCGACGTCCCCGAAGCGCTCACGTTCGACGACGTGCTGTTGCGTCCCGCCGAGAGCCGCGTCGAACCCGATGAGGCAGACGTCTCCACGCGCGTCTCGAAGAACGTCTCGATCAACGTCCCGATCCTCTCCGCAGCGATGGACACCGTCACGGAGGGCGAACTCGCGATCGCGATGGCCCGAGAGGGCGGCCTCGGCGTGCTCCACCAGAACCTCGACGACGACCAGCTCGTCGCCGAGATCAAGCGCGTGAAGCGCGCGGACGAGCACGTCATCCGCCGCGAGGACGTCGTGACGGCCGCGCCCGAGCAGACCATCGACGAGGTCGACACGATGATGGAACGCGAGGGCGTCTCCGGCGCGCCGGTCGTCGACGAGGACGATACCGTTCTCGGCATCATCTCCGGGACCGACATCCGTCCCTATCTCGAAGTCGGCGAGAAGGACACCGTCCGGGAGGCCATGACCGACGAGGTCATCACCGCCGCTGAGGATGTCGACGCGCGCGACGCTCTCGAACTCATGTACGAGCACAAGATCGAGCGCGTGCCGATCGTCGCCGCTGACGACGAGCTCATCGGGCTCGTGACGATGCAGGGCATCCTCGCCCGCCGCGAACACGAGGACGCCGCGCGCGACGACAACGGCCGTCTGCTCGTCGGCGTCGCCGTCGGGCCCTTCGACACCGAGCGCGCGAAAGCCGCCGACGAGGCCGGCGCGGACGTCGTCTTCATCGACTGTGCGCACGCGCACAACCTGAACGTCATCGACGCCGCCCGCGAGATCGAAGCCGAGATCGACGCCGACGTCGTCGTCGGCAACGTCGGGACCGCCGAGGCCGCCGAGGACATCGTCGACTTCGCGGACGGCATCAAGGTCGGCATCGGTCCCGGCTCCATCTGTACGACCCGCGTCGTCTCCGGTGCTGGGATGCCCCAGATCACCGCCGTCTCGCAGGTCGCCGACGTCGCCGCCGAGTACGACGTGCCCGTCATCGCCGACGGTGGCATCCGGTACTCTGGCGACGCCGCGAAGGCCTTCGCCGCGGGTGCGGACGCAGTGATGCTCGGCTCCTACTTCGCCGGCACCGACGAGGCCCCGGGCCGCGTCATCACGATGAACGGCAAGAAGTACAAGCAGTATCGCGGCATGGGCTCCGTCGGCGCGATGCAGTCCGGCGGCGGCGAGCGCTACCTCAAGGAGGACGACGCGGACGAGGAGTACGTCCCCGAGGGCGTCGAGGCCGCAACGCCGTACAAGGGTCCGCTCGCGAGCGAACTCCACCAGCTCGTCGGCGGGATCCAGTCCGGGATGGGGTACGTCGGCGCGGCGACCATCCCCGAGTTCAAGGCGGACTCGGAGTTCGTCCGCGTCTCCGCGGCCGGCCAGACCGAAGGCCACGCACACGACGTGATGATCACGGACGAAGCGCCGAACTACAGTCCGGGCGAGTAGCGCGAGCCGGAACTGGGACGGCTCGCGGGACCACCGAGCGGCGTCACCCGCGCGAAATCGGCTGCGTAACGCGCGACCGACCGGGGAGGAACGAGGAGGACGACTCAGAGCTCGTCTACGAGTTCGTCGGCGACCCGCATTCCGAGCCCCGCTTTCGTGCCCGCGTACTCGGTGTAGTCGTCGGGGCGCACGAGGAGCGCGCGCGTCTCGGCGCGGCCCATCACGCTCGCGTCGTTCGCGACGACGAACGCGAGGCCGGCGCGCTCCATGATCCGCCGTGCCTCCCGGACCATCGCGTCGTCGTCACCGCTCGTCTCCGCTTTGAAACCGACGAGCGTGAGCGCCGGATACTCCTCGCGCACGGTATCGAGGAGCTTCGGCGTCGCCTCCAGGTCGAGCGTGAGGTCGCCGCCGCTGCGGATCTTCTCGTCGGCGGGCTCAACAGTGTAATCGGATATCGCCGCGACGGAGAGCAGGGCGTCCGCGTCCGCGCACGCATCGAGTGTCGCCGCGAGCATCTCCGCGGCCGACTCGACGTGCTCGACGGTGGCGTAGGAAACGTCGTCGCCGTCGTGGATGAGCGTCACGTCCGCCCCGCGAACGTAGCACGCGCGGGCGATTGCCTGGCCGGTCTGCCCGGACGAGCGGTTCGTCAGCACGCGCACAGGATCGATGCGCTCGCTCGTCGCACCGGACGTGACCACGACGCGCTCGTCCGCGAGGGGCCGTTCGCCCGCGGCGCGCGCGACGTCGAGGCAGATCGCGTCGAGACTGGCGAGCTTCGCTTTCCCCTCCTCGACGCGCGGCTCGACGACGTCGACACCCCACGATTCGACGCGCTCCAGGCTCTCCAAGACGCCCGGGTGGTCGTACATCGGCTCGTGCATCGCGGGCGCGAGGACGACCGGCACGTCCGCGCCGAGCGCCGTCGTCGCCGTCGTCGTGACCGGTGTATCGTCGATCGCCGCGGCGATCTTCCCGACGGTGTTCGCCGTCGCGGGCGCGATCAGGTAGACGTCCGCCCACCCCTCGCGGCCGCAGAGTTCGACGTGCTCGACCGCACCGGTGAGTTCCGTCGTCACGTCGTGCTCGGTGGCGAACTCCACCGCCCACGGGTGGACGATCCCACGCGCCCCGTCGGTCATCACGGCGCGCACGGACGCCCCGCGCCGGCGGAGCTCGTGGGCGAGCTCGACGACCTTCACCGCCGCGATGCTCCCGGAGACGCCGAGCGCGACGTTCACACCCTCCAACATGGCTCACCCTCCACGCCCCCGCCAGTAAAAGCGTCCGCCTTCGCGGCGGCCTCAGTGGCAGACCCGCGTTCGACGCCATATCCAGCTCCGCCGTCGTTGATCGAGTGGCTGTGTCCCGCCCGCCCTCGAAGGGTTTTGCCGGACGAGAACCGACACTATCGGTTGTATCGGCTGCTGAGTCTGGCCACCCGATTTAAGTGGGGTGACGGGCTAGAGCGTATTAGACGCCGAATGGTGTTCGCAGAAGGGATCGTGTCGGGTCGGAGGGGGCTCGCCTCCCGCCCACATCGTAGTAGTCGCTAGACTACTATTTCACTTCTGCGGACAGTTCGGCGCGTCATACCTTTGAAACAAAAACTCAAGATGCTCGCGACGGACGATCGCGCTGTCTCGCCGGTTATCGGGGTCATCCTGATGGTCGCGATAACTGTGATCCTCGCGGCCGTCATCGGGACGTTCGTCCTCGGACTCGGCGGGAACCTCCAACAGAACGCGCAAGCCGGCGTTTCCATCGAACAGACCGCTAATCCTAATAATTCCACTAGTAACGTGACGATAACCATTAACTCGATGCCGCGGGCGAACGCTGTCGAGTACCAGGGCCCAAATGATGCCAACTTCTCGAAGGTCGGCACGACGGTGGGGGCCTCGAAGACCATATCTAATCTGTCGAGCGGTGACCGGGTTGTGGTTCGCGCGACGAGCGACCAATACTCGAACGCGACGATTCGGACGTACACGGTCGAGTAATCGGCCGCGAACCATCTTTTCTTAGTTGCTGCCCGCTCGTACCACCTGGTATGCTCACGGAGTCCGCGCTCGCCCGCACGTTCTCCCCACCCGCCTACACCGATCCGTACGAGTGCGTCGAGGAGTATCGGCGCGTCATGGAGTGGGCGAGCCACCATCCGGAGAGTGGATCGAGCGCCGCCGCGAGCGCGCTCGATCTGCCACGCGGCCGGATTCGGCCGTGGCTGAATGGCGGGAAGCCCGATGCGGTCCACGCGATCGAGACGGCGCGCGAACTCGGCTGGTTCGACGCGACGCTGACGAACGAACGCGGGCATGCGTTTGCCCTCCTCTCGGCGGGCGTTCTCTCCGGGGGGAGTATCAGCGCGGAGAGCTACGAGGTGCGATTCGCCGTCGACGACGATTCCGTCACCGACACTCTCGAGTGCGCCCTCGACATGCTCGACTGCGGGAGTACGTTCGTGAACGTGGACGCAGCGCATCGTGCAACGGAACTCACGCCCCACGAGCACACGGTCCTCCTCGGACGAGCCCTCGTCGCGCTCGGTCTTCCACACGGGTCGAAGCCGAACTCCGACCTGTCGCTTCCCGAGTGGCTCACTGACGCGCCGCTCTCGGTACGCGCTGCGTGGGCCGAACTCTATCTGTTGAACCGGGCGACAGGCCGATCGGATCAGGATCTCGTTCAGGTGCAGGAGACCGGCCGTTCAGCGGCGTATCGCCGAGAATTAGCGTCATTCTTCGAGTCGTTGGGTGGGGGATCGGTGACGCTTGCAGGCGAGAATGCGGTGACGCTATCCGCGGAGACAGCGCGGGTGCTTGGCTTCAGTCGCGATGGACCGTATCGACGCGACGACGACTAACTGCGGACGGTCCCAATCGCCCGCGTCCGTCGCCGCGCTACTCGCCTTCGTCGTCGGCCGCGACGCTCGGGTGCATCGTCGGCTCGTCCGGGTGGCGCTCCGCGAACGCCTCGCGCATCCGATCCATCGAGTCGCGTTCGCGCGCTGCGCGCTCGGCCTCGTCGATTTCCTCGACGCCCGGCGGCACCTCGCGACCCCGACCCGTGAAGTAGCCCTCGGGGGCGACCCAGTCGTGGTAGTACGGCACTTCGGAGTCCTCAACGACCGTCAGGCCGACCTTTGCGCCGTGGCCGGCGACGATCGTCGTCTGGTGGGGTTCGGCCGCGAGTCGCCCGGCTACGTAGAGGCCATCGACGTTCGTCCGCCCGCGGTCGCCGACGTCGACGTACGTCTTCGACCCCTGCTGATCGAGGGCGAGGTCGAAGGCGTCGAGATAGTCGGGGTTCGACTTCGTCGCGGCGATCGCGTACTCGCCCTCGTAGACCTCGTCGTCCGTCTCGGCGACGAACTGCCCGTCGAGTTCCTCAAGGATCGTTACTTCGCCGGTCACGCGCGCCGCGCCGGCGTCCGCGACCTGTTCCTCGAGGAGATCGAGGAACGTTCGGGGGTTCACGCCGCCGGGGAACCCCGGGACGTTCTCCAGGTGGCCGTTGCGCCGGAGGATGGACTCCCCGGCGTTCACGACGGTCGTCTCGAAGCCCGCGCGTGCGGTGTAGAGCGCGGCGTTCAGGCCGGCGACGCCGCCGCCGACGACGACGACGCTCGGTGCGTTCTCCGAATAGCTCATGACCATGGGTCGGGCCGCCGTGCTCACAACCGTTCCGGAACGCCGACGCCACCACTTATGGCGTCCGCGCGTCCACGTCGTCGTGTGAAGACCGTCGAGGTCGCGACGACCGTCCACGCGCCGCCCGCGGAGGTCTACGACTTCCTCCTCGACTTCCCGGGGTACGCGGCGTACTCGAAACACCTCGAATCAGTCCGCGCGGACGGCGATGGTGGGCCCGGCACCGACTATCACCTCACCTTCGCGTGGTGGAAGCTCGACTACACCGCCCACACGCGCGTCACCGACGCCGAGCGCCCGTCACGGATCGACTGGACGGTGACGCGCGACCTGGATGCCTCGGGGCAGTGGGTCGTCGACCCGCTCGACGACGCGGAGGGCGACGCTGACGACACGACGACAGACGACGGTGACGCCGACGACGTGGACGACGAAACAGCAGAGGCAGAAGGGGAGGCCGACGCCTGCCGCGTCCGGCTCGTCGTCACCTACGAACCCGACTCCGCGAAGGGCGTCCTCGACCTCCCGTTTTTCGCGTCGCTCGACTGGGTGATCGAGAAGGCCTCCGAGCTCGTCGTCGAGGAGGGGCGTCGCGTCGTCGAGCGCGTCGTCGCCGACCTCGAAGGCCAACACCGCGACGTCGAGTTGGACGTGACGGTTCGCTAGTCCATCCTTTCCCGGCGAGGGTCGCTAGAGGCGATAGTCGTGCTCGCCGGTCTCCGAATCGAGGAACGCCGCGAGCAACTCGATCGTCGCGTCCACGTCGTCGACGTGCGCGGCCTCCGTCACCGTGTGCATGTAGCGCAGCGGGACGCTGATCGCCGCGACGGGCTTCGCGCCGTGCGTGTTCTGGAACCCCGCCGTATCGGTCCCGCCCGCCGGGAGCACCTCCGGTTGGTGGGCGACCCCTGCCGTCTCCGCGACGGACTGGAGGCGTTTTCTGACCTTCGGGTTCGTGATGACGCTTCCGTCCTTGAGCTTGATCGCCGCGCCCGCGCCGAGTTCGGTGACGTGTTTCGACGCATCGGAGAACTGCGGGATGTCGTTCGCCACCGTCACGTCGAGCGCCACCGCGAGGTCCGGGTCGAGATCGACGCCGAGCGCCGTCGCGCCGCGGAGGCCAACCTCCTCTTGGACTGTCGCCGCGACGTGGACTGTCACGTCCGGGTCGATCCGCTTTGCGGCTTCGAGCACCGCGAAGAGACAGACGCGATCGTCCATCGATTTTCCCGTTATCGTCTCGCCCAGCCGTCGAGTGTCTTGCTCCATCGTCACGACGTCGCCCACGGAGACGCGCTCCGCCACGTCGTCGCCGTCGCGCCCGAGGTCCACGTACAGGTCCTCGATCTCGTCCGTCGATTCGCGCTCCTCCTCGCTCATCGTGTGCGGCGGCGGCGAGCCGATGACGCCGTCCAGATCGCCCTCCGCGGCGTGGACGGTGACGCGCTGAGCGCGCAGCACGCGCGGATCCCATCCGCCGAGCGCGTCGAGTCGGAGGAACCCCTCGTCGGTGACGTGTTTCACCATGAAGCCGATCTCGTCCATGTGCGCGGCGACCGCGACCTCGTAGTCGGGGTTCGCCGATCCCTCGATCGTAGCGACGACGTTCCCCATCGCGTCCGTCCGGATCGCGTCCGCGACGTCGTTGAGTTCGCGGCGCACGATCTCGCGGATGCGGTCCTCGTGGCCCGGCGCGCCGTGGGCCTCCGTGAGCTCCGTCAGTAGGTCGAAGTCGGCGTCCATACGCGCCGGGTCGTCCGCGACGAAGTTAAATACCGGTACGGTGGCCTCATCCAGCGCTCGCCGCGGGAAGGCGAAGCGAGACGACGGTGCCGCCCGGCTGCTCGTCCGCGAACACCACGCGCCCGCCGTAGACCTTACAGAGCCACTCGAGCAACCAGATACGGACGCCGGACGCGTGGACCAGGTCCGTCTCCTCGCCACACCGGACCGGTTCGAGATCGTTCTCGGGGATCCCCGGCCCATCGTCCGTGATCGCGACCACGACCTCGTCGTCGGCGTCCGCCTGCTCGACCGTAATCGAGACGTGCCGGCCCGTGGCCGTCGATCCCTGTTCGAGCAGACATTCGACGGCCGCTCGGATCGCCCGTCGGATCACGTCGTCGCCGCGAACGACGGCGTGATCGGGAAGCGACGTGTCGACCGTGACCGTCGGATTCGTCTCCCGGAGCCGCTCGCGCTCCTGGCGGACGAGCGACGCCACGTCGACCGTCGTGTCCGTACTGATGTCGAGGTCGTTCACGACGCAGAGCCGCTCGCTCGTCTCGATCAGATCGTCCGCCGTAGCCGCGACGGTCCGCAGGCGATCCTCGTCAGCCGTGTCCGTCACATGCTCGCGGACCAGTTCGGTGTACCCCTTGATGACCGTCATGTCGTTACGGACGTTGTGTCGGAAGACGCGCCCGAGCACCTGGAGCTGCTGGGCCGTCTCACGGAGCCGCGCGTTTGAGCGTTCGAGCCGGCGCTCGCGCCGGCGGCCGAGCGTGTAGATGACCGCCGCCGAGCCGCCCACGAACAGCCACCCCTTCATCGCCTGTAACGCAGTTACCACCACCTGCGTCGGCGCGACGGCGTACACGATCGCGTCCGACGCGAGCAACCACACGCCGCCGATGAGGAGATACGCCGCGGTGGCGAGGCGTGGAGAGGGGTCTGTGAGCGATCGGAGGCGCACCATACACGAGGAAGAACGGGGTGCGAGCTATATGTGAGTTGTTTGTCTCGTGTTGCCGCGACACGCGTCAGACGTCGCGCTCGACAACGTACTCCGCGAACGCCGCGAGTTCGGCGGCGACCTCGTCCGTGAGCGGGACGTCGTCGAGATGGTCGCGGGCCTCATCGACGAGCGCGATGGCGCGTTCGCGGGCGTATTCGACGCTCCCCGTCTCCTCCATGATCTCGATGGCCGCGAGCGCTTCGGCGTCCGTCGTGTCGTCCGCAGCGAGGATCTCCTGCAAGCGCGCTGCGTCCTCGGGTGCGGCGTTGCGCACGGCGTGGACGGCGATGAGCGTCTTCTTCCCCTCCTTGACGTCGTTGCCGACGGCCTTCCCGAAGTCGCCGGCGCGATCGAGGCTGTGTTCGACGTCGAGGATGTCGTCCGCGATCTGGAAGGCGATACAGACCGTCTCCAAGAACGCCGCGAGCTCGGCCTCGACGGCGTCTTCTTGATCCGTCACGATCGCCGCGAGGCGGCCGACGATACGCCCGAGACAGCCGGTCTTGCAGGCGCACATCTCCATGTATTCCGCCTCGGTGATCGCCACCTCGTCGCTGTTGTGCCAGCGGATATCCATCCCCTGCCCGAGGTGCGTGCGATTCAGTTCGTACGTGAGCATCTCGTAGACGGCGAGGCGGGTTTCGGGATCGAGGTCCGCGGGGTTGCGCTCGACGATCTTCAGCGGGATGAAGTAGAGGGCGTTCCCGGCGTTCAGCGCGATGTCCTGGCCGTAGCGGTGGTGAACGGCCTCCTCGCCGCGGCGGATCTCCGCGCCGTCCTCGACGTCGTCGACGATGATCGTGCCGTTGTGGAGGATCTCCGGGATGACCGCGTAGGGGAGGAGATCATCGGGGTCGTCCCCGAACCCCTCAACGAGCATGAGGAAGACGACGGCGCGCCAGCGCTTCCCGCCGCGATCGAGGAGGTCCCAGACGGGCGTCGCGAGGGCGTCCTCGATGGCGTCGGGGTCGTACTCGTAGCGTCCCTCCCCGAAGAACGACCGGAGGTAGTCGTCGGTCAGTTCACGCGGGAGGACGCGCTCGATCTCCCGATCCACCGCGGGCCGCCATTCCGAGAGCGATTCGGACATGTCGAGTGAGTTCGCAGTCACGAGCCAAAAAGCTGCCACCTTCGCGCCCCGGCAGACGCAACCCTTTTCCGCTATCTCGGCGACGAACGCCCATGAGCGACGCAGACACGGACGCCGAGGCCGAGCTCCGCGAGGAGCTCACCGACGCGCTCGCCGACGCCGACTACCCCGTTACGAGCATGACCAGCCTCGTTCCCGAACTCCCCAAGGGACCGATGACGACGTTCCACGCGGGCGAGCGCAGCTTCTCCGCGATGGAGCTCGCCAAGCTCCTCTCCGGCCACGAGGAGTTCCCCTACGACGACGTCGAGAGCCTCGTTGACGACGTACTCGCGGGTCTGAAGGCCGAAGGCGAACTGTAGGCGGTCGTCGACTCCGTCTCTTCGCCGACCACGCTTCACTCACGCTTTTTGTCGTCGGCGACGCCACTCACCCTATGACCGATTGGATCGGCCGGACGTTCACGAGCAAAACGGGCTGGCACCACCTTGAAACGCTCGTCGACATCGGGAATCGGATGGCCGGCAGCGCGGGCGAACGCGAGGCCGCCGTCGCGACGCGGGACGCCCTCGCCGAGCACGCCCGGAACGCCCATCTCGCGGAGTTCGACATCCAGGGATGGGAACGCGGCAGCTCCCACCTCGTCGTGGACGACACCGACCAGGCGTGTATCGCGCTTCCGCGCAGTCCCTCGGCCTCGGCCACGGGCGACCTCGTCGACCTTGGTCACGGCCTCCCGGCGGATTTCGCGGGGCGCGACCTCTCCGGGGCCGTGGCACTCGTCGACTCGACGGTCCCCGATCACGCCGAGCGCGTCGTCCACCGGCGCGAGAAGTACTATCGGGCCGTTGAGGCCGGCGCAGCCGCGTTCGTCTTCGCCAACCACTATCCCGGCGGGCTCGCCCCCACGGGGAGCGTCGGCACGCCCGACGCGCCGATCGGCGAGATACCCGCCGTCGGCGTCTCGAAGGAGGTCGGCGCGCGCCTCGCACGGCGCTTTACGGGCGAGCGCGTCACCGTCGACGTCGCGGCGTCACTCGATGAGGCCACCTCGCAGAACGTCCACGCCGAACTCGGCCCCGACACCGACGAGGAGCTTCTGGTCACCGCGCACGTCGACGCCCACGACATCAGCGAGGGTGCGATGGACAATGGGGCCGGCATCGCGATGGTCGTCGAACTCGCGCGGACACTCGCCGCGCGCGAGGACGAACTTGACACCCGGGTACGCTTCGTCGTCTTCGGCGCGGAGGAGGTCGGCCTCGTCGGCTCCGCCCATGACGCCGCGACCCGCGATCTGGACGACGTGCGCGCCGTGGTCAACCTCGATGGCGTCGCTGCGGCCCGCACGCTCGAATGTACGACGCACGGCTTCGACGCACTCGCGAGCGCCGCACGCGAGGTCGCCGAGCGCTTCGACCATCCGATCACGGTCGATCCCGACCTCGGGCCGCACTCGGACCACTGGAACTACGTCCAGCGCGGCGTCCCCGGCTACATGGTCGCGAGCGACACGGGTGACAGCGGACGCGGCTGGGGGCACACCGCCGCGGACACGCTCGACAAACTCGACGCGCGCACCTTCCGCGAACAGGCGATCCTCCTCACCACACTCGCCGTCACGCTCGCCGACGAGGGGTTCACGGTTGCCCACGCCGCGCCGGCGGACATCGCGGCCGCCTGTGAGGCCCAGGACCTCGCCGCCGGAATGCGGGTCACTGGCGACTGGCCGTTCTGACCACCGACGGACCGACCGCTGACAGCAGCTTTTTGCCCGCGGGGGGCGACCCTCCGACGATGACCGAGGTACACGTCGGGCTCGTCGGCCCGGAGGCCGAAAGCGCCGCCGCCGTCGTCGAGAACGCCGGCGGGACCGCGACCGTCGGGGACACTGACGCCACAGTAGTCCTCGACGACGGCGTCGAGGCCGTCGCCGCGTTCACCGAGAGTGCGCTCTACGACCTCGTCCACGCCGGCGTCGCCGCTGACACGCCCGTGCTCCCCCTGAACGTCGGCACAGCGATCGACGCCGTCACGCCGGCCGACCGCGACCGTGCGCTCCGCCGGCTCGTCCGCGGGGAGTACGACGAGCGCGAACGCCCGACGATCGCCGTTGAGGCGCGCCGCGAGACCTACCGGGCACTCTCCGACGTCATGCTCGCCACCGCCGAGGCCGCGCGCATCTCCGAATACGCGATCGAGGCCCGCGGTGAGAACGGCGTGGGACCCGTCGATACGGTCCGCGCCGACGGCGTCGCCGTCGCCACACCGCTCGGGAGCGGGGGGTACACCGCGACCGCGGACGGGCCCGTCCTCTCGCCGACCGTGGAGGCCGTCGCCGTCGTCCCCATCGCCCCGTTCCGCGTCGAGTGTCCGAACTGGGTCGTCTCGCTCCCCGGCACGCTCACCGTCGAGCGCGACGAGACGGACGTTGCGCTCCTGATCGACGACACCGACGTCGGCCACGTCCAACCCGGTGCGCCCGTCGATATCTCCTACGGCGAGCCTGTGACGCTCGCCGCGATGACCGAGAGCTGAGTCCCTACCACTCGCTGCCGTCCGCGAGATCGACGTCGTGATCGAGTTTCGAGGACGGACAGATGTCCTCTAGGACGCACTCGTCGCAGTCCGGGTTACGCGCCGTGCAGGTGTCCCGCCCGTGCGCGATCAGCCAGTGCGTGTAGTTCTTCCAGTGTTCCTTGGGGACGACGCCGTCCATCAGGTCCGCCTCGATCTTCTCCGGGTGCTTTTCGTCCGTGATACCGAGCCGTCGGGAGAGGCGCTGGACGTGCGTGTCCACGACGATCCCCTCCGTCAGGTCGTGGCCGTGCTGGAGGACGACGTTCGCCGTCTTGCGCCCGACGCCCGGGAGGTCCGTGAGCGCGCTCATCGTGTCGGGTACCTCGCCGTCGTGCTCCGCGATGATCTGCTCCGCGCTGTCGTGGAGGTAGCCCGCTTTGCTGTTGTAGTAGGTGTACGTGTTTACCCCGAGGACGCAACAGCGGGCACAGCCTGAGCTCGTGAAATCATCTCGTTGTCTCG